>DATIUR010000079.1:0-15573 GCA_035466675.1 Anaeromyxobacteraceae bacterium
TCACCAGCGTGAGTCGTTCGCGGCGCAGTGCGACGCGCGCGTGGAGCTCTGGACGCGTACCGAGCAGCGCGCCGGTGTCCCGGAGAACCTGCGCGCCGAGGCCCGCGCGCGCGCGAACGAGGCTGCCTACCTCGCCGACGCCGTGCGGGTCTCGAGCTGACCCGCGCCCAGGGGCTTTTGCGCGTCTTGGCCTCACCGCCCCTTGAGCCGGAGGCGGTGAGCCGCCGCCCGCGTCGGGCATGGCGAATCGCGACGTCGAGTGCGTCGCGGGTAGCACCCTGGCCGCGCCGTACGCCCCTTCCGTGACCGCCCGCCGTGACACGCCCGCGACGTGGCGAGCGCATGTCTGCCACAGAAAGCGAGGCACACGCATGCTCTACCCCGAGCTCTTCCGGTCGCTCGAGGCGGCCCGGTGGCGGCTGGAGACCGACGTCCCATGGGACCGGTTCCGGGCCGACCTCCTCACCGACGAGCAGGCCCTCACGGTGAAGATGAACGCCATCACCGAGTGGTCGGCGCTGCCGGCCACCGAGATGTTCCTGCGCGACAACCGGCACGACAGCGACTTCTCGGCCTTCATGTCGATCTGGTTCTACGAGGAGCAGAAGCACTCGCTGGTGCTCATGGAGTACCTGCGCCGCTTCCGTCCCGAGCTCCTGCCGACGGAGGCCGAGCTGCACGCCGTCCGCTTCGAGTTCGACCCGGCGCCGCCGCTGGAGACGCTGATGCTCCACTTCTGCGGCGAGGTGCGGCTCACGCAGTGGTACCTCCGCGCCGCCGAGTGGCACGAGGAGCCCGTGCTCGAGGCCATCTACGGCCTCGTGGCGAAGGACGAGGCCCGCCACGCCGGCGCCTACCTCCGCTACATGCGCCAGGCGCTGGAGCGCGAGCCCGAGGCGGCGCGGGCCGCCTTCGTGAAGATCGGCCTCCTCATGGCCTCGCCCGGCCGCGGGGGGAAGCCCATGCACCCCACCAACATCCACGTGTCGAGGGCCCTCTTCCCGGAGGACACCGTGCAGCGCCACCTTCCCGACCCGGCCTGGCTGGAGCGCTGGCTCGACACGCAGATCCGGTTCGACCAGGCCTGCGAGCAGCGCGTGGTGGGCGGCATCCTGCGGAACCTGTCGATCGTGCTCGGCGAGCGCTTCGAGACGGTGCGGGACCTGTCCCGGTACCGCCGGTCGCTCAAGGCGGCGTGACCTCGGCGGCCGCCGGGGCAGGCCGAGCCTCGGGGCGCCCCGGCAGGTCAGAACGCCCCCGGGTCCTCCGGCGGCAGGGAGGCCTCGTCGAAGGGCATGACGCCGAGCTGCGTCATCACCGCCTCGAGGCCCGCCAGGAGCTCCGCCTGCTCGTGGTCGGACAGCTGCTGGCGCTCCTCCTCCATCAGCCGGGCGAAGGAGTCGAGATCGAAGCGTCCGTCCAGCACGCCGGAGCGGACGAGCAGGGCGTGGACGCTCCGATCGTCTCCGAGGTCGTCCGCCGGCCCGATCGCCAGCGCCTCCCGGCGCGCCGGCAGCGCCACGTACCACTGCATCGCGGCGCTCAGGGCGTCGTAGAGCGCCGCCACGCCGGCGGCGATCTTCCCCTGCCGGAGCCGCCGCTTCCCGCCCCGGACGTGGAGCCGTGCACGGCGGAGCGGCCCCTCCACCGGCCCGAGCGCCTTCTCGTCCATGAGCCCGAAATGGGGCATCGGTCGGCACCTCGCCTTCGCTCCGCCGGTATAGGCGCGGAGACCGGGAGCGGCAAGGGTGCCCCGAGGCTTCGCCGATGAGCGGATCTGACCGACGCCGGCCTTCACTTCTCCGGCGCGGCCGCCTCGCCGGCCGGAACCGCGCCCCCGCCGGGCGCCACCACCCCGCCGGCGCGGAACGCGCCGTACAGGATCGGGATCGCGATCTTCACGAACGCGAGGAACACCAGGGAGCCCGCGGCGAACACGCCGGCGGCCACGGCCAGCTCGGTGAGCGAGGGCGTGTATTCGTAGATCTCGCCGAGGGCGTCGGGCGTCAGGCCGGCGATGACGAGGCCCATGCCCTTCTCGACGTAGACGCCGATCCAGACCAGGACACAGCCGACGTTCAGCGTCCAGAACCGCTTGCGCGTGCGCGGGACGAGCAGGATCAGGAACGCCACCACCGAGCAGGCCAGCCCGACCCAGGCGAAGGGGACGAGGGCGCGGTGCTCGCCGATGCCGCTCCAGACGTACTGGGTGAAGAGAAGATGTTCGGAGTCCGAGTAGTAGGCCTTGAAGATCTCCGCCCCCTGCAGGAACAGGTTCACGAACATGGCGTAGGCCATCAGCTCGGCCACCTTCCAGATGGCCTCGTCCTTGATGGGGAAGTCGGCGGTCTTGCGGAGCACCTGGAAGAGGATGAGCATCACCGCCGGGCCGGAGGAGAAGGCGGAGGCGAGGAAGCGGGGAGCGAGGATGGCCTCGTTCCAGTACGGGCGGGCCACCATGCCGCTGTAGAGGAAGGCGGTCACGGTGTGGATCGCCACCGCCATGGGGATGGAGAAGAGCACCATCGGGACCACGAAGCGCTTGTCGTAGTCGCGCCCGTGGTAGGCGCGGTACAGGGTGTGCACCACCACGGCCAGGTTCACCACCAGGTACACGTTCAGGACCATCGCATCCCAGGTCAGCATCGACCGGGGCCAGTTGGGCTTGCCCAGCAAGGGGACGATGTGCGTGAAGCGGCCGGGCTTTCCCATGTCCGCCACGATGAAGAGCAGGCACATGGTGAGCGCGCTCACCGCAAGCAGCTCGCCCAGCACCACCACCTCCTTGATCGGTTTCCAGTGGTAGACGTAGGCGGGGATGACGAGGAGGACGGCCGCGGCCGCCACGCCCACCAGGAAGGTGAAGTTCCCCACGTAGAAGGCCCAGGAGACCTGGTCGCGCATGTTCGTGGCGACGAGGCCCACCCGCACCTGGTGCCGGAAGGCGACGAGGCCGATCGCCACCAGGACGTGCAGCACCGCGACGAGCGACCAGTAGACGCGTCCGCCCCGCGTGACGAGGCGGACGCAGCCGGCCAGGAAGCGGAGGAAGGGCATGGCGTTCTCTATCCGTAGAAGTAGTAGAACTGCGGGCGCGTCGCGATCTCCTCCTTCAGGATGAAGACGCGCTTCATCTCCATGATCCGGCGGATCTCGCTGTTCGGGTCGAGGAGGTTCCCGAACTTCCGCGCGCCCATCGGGCAGACCTCGACGCAGGCCGGGTAGCGCCCCTGCCGCACGCGCTGGATGCAGAAGGTGCACTTCTCGACCACGCACTTCTCGCGGGGACGGTTGCCGAGGTAATGCGTGTCGGGGTTCATCTCGTCCGCCGGAATCTCCGGCTCGGACCAGTTGAAGCGGCGCGCGCCGTAGGGGCAGGCCGACATGCAGCAGCGGCACCCGACGCACCAGTCGTAGTCCACCACCACGATCCCGTCCGGCTCCTTCCACGTGGCGCTGGCGGGGCACACCTTCACGCAGGCCGGCTTGCGGCACTGCTGGCAGGAGACCGGCATGTAGAAGTGACCGGGGCGCGGGACCGCCTCGGCGTCGTAGTAGGCGTCGGCGTGGGCGAGATCGACGCCGTACTCCTTGTCGAGCTCGAGCACCTTGATCCACTGGACCTCGGGGTTGCCGCGCGAGGTGTTGTTCTCGCGCACGCAGGCGTGGACGCAGCGCCGGCATCCCACGCACCGGGAGAGGTCGAGGCCGTAGCCGAAGAGCACGCGCTCCCGGGCGGGCGCCGCGGAGACGCGGACCTGCTTGCCGAAGCGGGCCGACTGGACCACCTCGATCTCGCGCAGCCGGGCCGCCAGCGCCTCGGGGGACAGCTCCTGGAAGTGCGTGCCGAGGAGCTCCTCGATGCTCGAGCAGGAGGAGAGGGCCGCCATCCCCGCGGCGGTGCCGGCGGCCCGCAGGAACTCCCGGCGGGTGTGGCCGGCCTCCTCGCCGGGGAGCGCGGGCAGCTTCGGGGGCTTCCGGGTCGGGCTCATCTCGTCTCCATGGGCCGGCGGGGGCGGCGTTCCGGGCGGATCGGCTTGATGCGCGGCGAATGCGGATCGTGGCAGTTCACGCACAGGAGATACGTCTTCTGCCCGTCCCAGCTCCCCACCCGCTTGCCGTGGATGCCGAGCCGCCAGTCCCGGTACTTGTGGGAGTGGCACTGCGCGCAGAGCGCGTAGGACTGCGTGAAGGAGATGCGCTCCCCTCCGGAGAGGTGGAGGACGTCCCGGTTCTCGAAGTCGTGGCAGTCGAGGCACCAGCGTCCGGACGGCGTGTGGCGGAGGAAGCGCTCCTGGATCTCCTCGTGGAAGCCGAGCGTGCGCCGGCTGCGGTCGCCCTCCCCCGTGTGGCACTCGCTGCACGGGAAGATCCCGTCGCTGAAGGGAGGCGGCGCGGCCTGGATGAGGTCGGCGTCCTCCGCCTGCCGGGCTTCCTCGCCCCGGCTCCCTCCGCCGGCGTCCTTCGCCGCGGCCGCCGGCGCGAGGGCCAGCGCGAGCCCGACGAGCGTCCAGGGTGACGAGGCAGCCGTCATGGGTGCTCCGATCGTGAAGATCGGTCCCTGTTCGCCGCTTGCTGGCGTGGCATTGGCCTGCGTCAATCGGCCGCGTCTCTCTTGGGCTCGGCGCTTGGGGGGTCCCGTTCCGGGGAGGTCCAGCCTCGCCCGGATCAGGTCAAAGGAAGTGCCGCCCCAGCTCCGACGCCCACTCCGTCCCGAGCGCGCGGGCATTCGCGGTCAGCCAATCCGAGAAGCGGGTCGGGCCGGCGGCGGGCGCGCGGGACTCGAGCAGCCCGGCCCGCAGGCCCGCGATCTCCTGCGGGGTGAGGGGGACGTCGCCCACGAACGCCCCGATCGCGCGCGACGCGGCCAGGAGGAGCCAGGGCGGAACCGGCAGGAGCCGCGCGCGAGAGCCCACCGCGCGCGCCACCAGCCGCACCAGCTCCTCGAAGCCGAACGACTCGGGCCCCACCGCGTCGAGGGTGACGTCCTCCCGGCTCGCGGCCTGCGCCACCGCCAGCGCGGCGAGGTCCTGCACGTGGATGGGCCGCAGCCCGTAGGAGCCCGGGACGATCCCGAAGAGAGGAAACCGGCGGAGGAGCCAGGCGACGTTGTTCACGAGCACGTCGCGCCCCCCGAAGAAGACGGCCGGGCGCAGGATGGCGTGGGAGAGTCCGGACTCGCGCAGCGCCCGCTCGACGCGGGCCTTCCCGCGGAAGTAGGGGAGCGGCGAGGCCTCGGAGGGATTGGTGATCGAGACGTGCACGACGCGCTCCACGCCGGCCGCTCGCGCCGCCCGCAGGAGGGCGAGGCTCTTCTCCACCGCCCGCTCGAACGTGGCCGCGCCGTGCTCGAACCGGATCCACCAGGTGTTGTGGAGCACCGCCACGCCCCGGAGCGCCTCCGCCAGTTCCGCCGGGTGCTCGAAGCGGAGGGGCCGGACCTCGACCGCCCCGCCGAAGGGATCGGGCCGGTCGGGGTGGCCGGTGAGGGTGCGCACCCGCTCGCCGCGGGAGAGGAGCAGCCGGGCGATCTCCCGCCCGCTGTAGCCGAACGCGCCGGTGACCGCGTGGATGGCGCCCGCCATGGAGGACCTCCGCTCGTTCGTTCAGAATCTTCCGAACCTTGACGGCGCGGCACGCCCTTTCCCGCGCCCGGCCGTCTCGCCGGGCGCGGCCGCCCTACGCCCTCCCCCTGCCCTTCCTCCCGTTCCCGAAGGGCGCGCCGGCCAGGAACGCCAGCGCCGCCCGCGAGGAGCGCGGATCCCGGAGGAGCCGCCCGGCCACCGACTCCATGGTGCCGAGCAGCTCGTCCATCTGCTCGAGGCGCTGGCGCACCGGCCCGGCGGGCGGCGCGTCCGCCAGCAGCCCCCGGATGGCCTCCAGGGCCGGGTCGAACTCGCGACGCTTCCGCTCCGTGAGGATCCGGAAGAACATGGTCCAGACGTCCGGCTCGGTGACGTAGAAGTCGCGGCGGTCGCCCGGTGCCTCCACCTGGCGCACCACCCCGAAGTTCCTGAGGTCGCGGAGCGACATGGAGGCGTTGCCCTTCGAGATGCGGAGCCGGTCGGCGATCTCGTCGAGCGAGAGCGGCTCCTCGCTCGCCATGAGCAGCGCGTGCACCCGCGCCACCGAGCGGTTGACGCCCCAGAGGGCCCCCATCGCCCCCCAGGCCTCCACGAACCGCCGCGCCGCCTCGGGCTTCATCGCAGCCATCGTGTGTTCAGAATATTCTGAATTATGGCCTCCGTCAAGCCGCGGCGAGATCACCCGGCCAGGGGGCGGGCGGCGTCCCCGCCCTCAGGGGGGCGCCAGCACGCGATCGATCTTGGCGGCCAGCTCCTCCACCCCGAAGGGCTTGCTGAGGAAGTGCACCCCCTCGTCGAGCACGCCGTGGTGGACGATGGCGTTCTCCGTGTAGCCCGATCCGTAGAGCACCCGGAGGCCGGGGCGCATGGCCTGCAACTCCCTCGCCAGCCTGGGCCCGCTCGCGTCCGGCATGACCACGTCGCTCAAGAGGAGGTCGATCGTCCCCTCGTGCTCCCGGCAGATCCGCCTGGCCTCGTCGGCGGTGGCGGCGGGGAGCGCGCGGTGGCCGATCCGGGCCAGCATCCGCACGATGACCCGCATCACGTCGGCGTCGTCCTCGACCACCAGGACCGTCGCGGCGCGGCGCGGCGCGGCCGGCTCCCGCTCGGGCTCCACGGCGGCCTCCGCGTCGCGGAGCCGCGGCAGGTAGACCTTGAAGGTGGCCCCGCGCCCGGGCTCGCTGTAGGCGAAGATGTGCCCTCCGCTCTGCTTCACGACGCCGTGCACGGTGGCGAGCCCCAGGCCCGTACCCTTCGCCTTCGTGCTGAAGAACGGCTCGAAGATGCGGGCGCCGGTCTCGGCGTCGAAGCCGGGGCCGGTGTCGCTGACGGCCAGGAGCGCGTGGGGCCCCGGGACCACCTCGGCGTGCGCCGCGGCGTAGTCCGCGCCGAGCTCCACGGGGCCGGTCTCGATGGTGAGCCTGCCGCCCTCGGGCATGGCGTCCCGCGCGTTGGCGACCAGGTTGATGACCACCTGCTCGATCTGCGTGGGGTCGGCGCGAACCACGGTCGGCGCCGGCGCCGACGCGATCTCGAGCACCACGTCCTCCCCGACCAGGCGGCGCAGCAGGGGCTCCAGGTCCTGGACGACGCGGCCCAGGTCGATGGGCTTCACCTGGAGCACCTGGCGCCGCCCGAAGGCGAGAAGCTGGCGCGTGAGCTGCGCCGCGTGCCTCGCCGCGTCCAGGATCTCCCGGCAGTCCTCGCGCCACGTCTCCGGCGCCACGTCCTCGCGGACGAGCGCCTGGGCGTTCGCGATGATGACCGTGAGGGCGTTGTTGAAGTCGTGCGCCACGCCGCCGGCGAGGCGGCCGATCGCCTCGAGGCGGCGGGCCTCGCGCAGCTGCTCCCCCAGGGCGGCCTCGCGCTCCTCGGCGCGGCGGCGGTCCTCGACGTCCCGGATCACCGCGGCCACGCCGGCCGTTCCGTCGGCACGCCGGGCGTGCCGGATCCGGACCTCGAGCCGCCGGCGCTCTCCGCTCTTCCTGAGGACCGCCGTCGACACGAACGGGATCTCCTCTCCCGCAAGGAGCTGGGCGAAGGTTCGCTCGACGGCCTCGATCTCCTCGGGGGGCGTGAGGCCGAGCGCGAGGAAGTGCCGACCGGCCACCTCCGCCTCGCGGACCCCGATGATCCTCTCCGCCTCGGCGTTGAGCGCCTCCACGTACCCGTCCGCGCCCAGGGAGACCACGCCGTCCGGCAGCCCCTGCACGAGCTCCCGGTAGCGCTGCTCGCTCTCGGCGAGCTGCCGCCGGGTCCGGGCGTATCCGCGCGCGGACCAGGCGAGGATGGCGCCCAGGAGGATCACCAGCACCGAGCCCACGAACCACCGGTAGGCGAGGCTCGCCTCGGCCACGGCCAGCGTCCCGCCGGCCTGGCGCGCGTAGAGCCAGCCGAGGTACCCCACGGTGACCGCCGCCGCCACGGCCACGCCGCGCCCGCCGAGGAGGATCCCGGCCAGCGTGAGCACCAGGAGGAACGTGGCGACGGAGGGCGAGCCCAGCCCCTGGCCCTGGACGTTCAGGGCCGCCGCCGCCCACAGGCTGCCGACCAGCAGCGCCGAAGCGAAGCCGATCGCCCCGCGGCGGGTGAGGATGAAGGAGACCGCGACGACGACGGCGAAGGCGCCGTCGAGCGCGATCATGTGGGACTCCTCGGGCGCGACCAGGAGGACGGCCGCGAAGGCGACCATGCCGGCAAACAGGAAGAGCTGAACGCCGTTCAGGAGGGACGCGATGCGGGCGCGCTCCGGGTCGTCGATGCGGGGTGCCGCCAGAAGCCCTCGAAGGCGGCCGGCAAAGCCGGCCGCCGGTGTCGGGAGCGGGCCCCCTCTCACGTTCGGCACCCCCGTCGATGGCGGACGCATCCATCTTAGGGAGCCCCGTGCCGGGGCGGCAAGCTCCCGGCACGGGCTGCCGGCCGGAAATCCTCTTCCGCACGACCCGGCCGGAGCGGATCCCGCGCCCCGGCCGCGACGGCGCTTCCCCTCAGGCCAGCACGACCAGCAGGTCGTCCTTCTCGACCTTGTCGCCTTCCCGCGCGCGCACCTCGGCGATCCGGCAGTCCGCCCGGGCCTTCACGTTGGTCTCCATCTTCATGGCCTCGGTGACGAGCAGGACGCCGCCCGCCTTCACCTCGTCGCCGGGCCCGACCGCCACCTTGAGGACCTTGCCCGGCATGGGAGCCCCGACGTGCCGGGGGTTCCCCTTCTCCGCCTTGATCCGGGCGGCCGCCCCCGTCTGCGCGGCCTGGTCCCGCACCGTGATGGCCCTCGCCTCCCCGTTCAGCTCGAAGTAGAGGTCGCGCTTCCCGTCCGGCAGGAGCTTTCCGATGGTGTTGAGCTTCACGATGAGCGTCTTGCCCGCCTCGATCTCGATGGTCGTCTCCTGCCCGGGCTCGAGGCCGTAGAGGAACACCGGCGTGGGGATGACGGACGTGTCCGAGTACTCCTCCTGGTGGCGGGCCAGCTCCGGGGCGACGCTCGGGTAGAGCAGGTGCGAGACCAGCGCCCGGTCGTCCACCGGCTGCCCCACCCGCTCCTCCGCCTTCCGCCGCTCGGCCTCGAGGTCGGCCGGCTCCAGGAGCTCGCCCGGCCGGCAGGTGATCGGCTCCTGCCCCCGCAGGAGGATCCTCTGCAGCTCGGGCGGGAACCCGCCGTGGGGCTGGCCGAGCATGCCCTTGGCGAAGCCCACCACCGACTCCGGGAAGGCGAGGTCCCGGCCCTTCTCCCCGAAGAGGTCCTCCGGCTCGAGGCCGCTCTTCACGAGGAACATGGCCATGTCCCCGACCACCTTCGACGACGGCGTCACCTTGACCACGTCGCCGAAGAGCAGGTTCACCTTCCGGTACATCTCCTTGCACTCTTCCCACCTGTCGAGCAGGCCCAGCCCGGCCACCTGCGGCCGGTAGTTGGAGTACTGCCCGCCGGGGATCTCGTGCCGGTAGACCTCCGCGGTCCCGCTCTTCAGGCCCGACTCGAAGGGTGCGTAGTGCTCCCGGACCGCCTCCCAGTAGCCCGCCAGCGCCTGGAGCCCGTCCTCGTCGAGGGCGGGGTCCCACTCGGTGCCCCGCAGCACCGCCGCGAGCGAGTTCAGGTTCGGCTGCGCGGTGAGGCCCGACATGGGCGCGAGCGCCGCGTCCACCACGTCCACGCCGGCCTGGGCCGCCTCGAGCAGCGTGGCCGAGGCGAACCCGGAGGTGTCGTGCGTGTGCAGGTGCACCGGGATCCCGATCTCCTCCTTCAGCGCCCGCACCAGCTTCCGCGCCGCGAAGGGCTTGAGGAGCCCGGCCATGTCCTTGATGCCGAGGAAGTGCGCCCCCATCCCCTGGAGCTCCCTCGCGAGCTTCAGGTAGTAGTCGAGGGGGTACTTGTCCCGCTTCGGGTCGGTGATGTCGCCCGTGTAGCAGATGGCCGCCTCCAGGACCGCCCGGGGCTGGCGCCGGACCGCCTCCATGGCCACGGCCATCCCCTTCGTCCAGTTGAGCGCGTCGAAGACCCGGAAGACGTCGATGCCGCCCCGGGCCGCCTCCTCGACGAACCGCTCCACCACGTTGTCGGGGTAGTTCGTGTAGCCGACCGCGTTCGAGCCGCGGAGCAGCATCTGGAAGAGCACGTTCGGGATGGCCCGGCGCAGGCGGTGGAGGCGGTCCCAGGGGTCCTCCCGGAGGAACCGCATCGCCACGTCGAAGGTCGCCCCGCCCCACATCTCCAGCGAGAAGAGGCCGCTCGCCAGGCGGGCGGTGGCGGGGGCGATGCGGACGAGGTCGTAGGTGCGGACGCGCGTGGCCAGGAGCGACTGGTGCGCGTCGCGCATGGTGGTGTCGGTGAGGAGGAGCCGCCGCTCGGCGAGCACCCAGCGCGCCAGCGCCTCCGGCCCGCCCTCCAGGAGCCGGTCGCGCGTGCCCTTCGGCGGCGGAAGGGTGGGATCGACCCGCGGGATGCGCGGCTCGCGCAGCTCCACCGAGCGGAGCGGCCTCGCCACGCCCGGCGAGCCGTTCACGATCACCTCGCCCAGGAACTTGAGGAGCTTCGTGCCGCGGTCCTTCTTCACCGGGACCTGGAGCAGCTCCGGGTGCGACTCGAAGAAGGACGTGTCGCACATCCCCTCCAGGAAGAGCGGGTGGGTGACCACGTTCTCGAGGAAGGCGATGTTCGTCTTCACGCCGCGGACGCGGAACTCCTGGAGCGACCGGTGCATGACGTGCGCGGCGTTCCGGAGCGTGAGGCCCCAGGTGGTGACCTTCACCAGCAGGGAGTCGTAGTGCGGGGTGATGACCGCGCCGTTGAAGGCGCTGCCCGCGTCGAGCCGCACGCCGAAGCCGCCCGGGCTGCGGTACGCTTTCAGGACGCCGTAGTCCGGTGCGAAGCCGTTCTGCGGGTCCTCGGTGGTGATGCGGCACTGGATCGCGCAGCCGCGGATCTGCACGTCCTCCTGCCTGGCGATGCCGATCTCCAGGTCGGAGAGGCGCTTGCCCTGCGCCACCAGGATCTGCGCCTGGACCAGGTTCCGGCCGGTGATCATCTCGGTGACCGTGTGCTCCACCTGGATGCGCGGGTTCACCTCGAGGAAGTAGTGGCGCCCCTCCTCGTCGAGGAGGAACTCCACCGTGCCGGCGTTCCGGTAGCCCACCGACCGGGCGATCCGGAGCGCGTCGTCGCAGATGGCCTGGCGCTGCGCCCCGGAGAGGGCGAGGGAGGGGGCGAACTCGACCACCTTCTGGTGCCGGCGCTGGATGGAGCAGTCGCGCTCGAAGAGGTGGACGAGGTTCCCGTGGTGATCGCCCAGCACCTGGACCTCGATGTGCTTCGGCCGCTCGAGGTACCGCTCCAGGAAGACGGCCGGGTTCCCGAAGGAGGCCTTCGCCTCGCTCCGCGCCGAGACCAGCCCCTGGAGCAGCTCCTCGCGCGTGCACGCGACGCGCATCCCGCGGCCGCCGCCGCCGGCCGCCGCCTTCACGATGATGGGGTAGCCGTGGTTCCTGGCGAAGAGCAGCGCGTCCTCGTCCCGGAGGATGGGCTCGGGCGTGCCCGGGACGGTCGGGACGCCGGCCGCCTGCGCCGCCGCGCGGCCTGCCAGCTTGTCGCCCAGCCGCCGCTGCATCTCGGCGGTGGGGCCGATGAAGGCGATTCCGGCCCGCTCGCAGGCCTCGGCGAACTCGGGGCTCTCGGAGAGGAAGCCATACCCGGGGTGGATGGCGTCCACGTCCTTCTGCCGGGCCAGGTCCACGATCTCCTCGATGCCCAGGTAGGCGTCGATGGGTGCCTTCCCCTTGCCGATCAGGTACGCCTCGTCCGCCTTGTACCGGTGGAGCGAGAGGCGGTCCTCCTCCGAGTAGATCGCCACGGTGGAGATGCCGAGCTCGGTGCAGGCGCGGAAGATGCGGATCGAGATCTCGCCGCGGTTCGCGGCCAGAACCTTGCGGAAGGGAATGGTCACGGGCGCTCCGGGGCGCGCACGGGGAGCGCGCCGGGCAGGATTCCGGTCGGCGAGGGTGCGTCGAGGATCGGGTCGGGCGTCACGGAGCTCGGCTCGGTCCGGCGCGTCCAGGGGACGGGGAGGCGCGAAGTAGAGCACGCGACGGGGCGCGGAGTCGAGACCGCCCTTCTGCTTCCGCCGATTCGAGAATCGGGGCCGACGAGGAACCGGAGCCGTCGGCGGGACAGGGACCCGCGGGGAGCGTTGCCCGAGGCGCGGAGCGTTCGAGCGCGGGAGGGCGGCTAGGTCGGGGATCGGACCGGCAGCGGCGCCGGTCCAGCCGCTGCCACCGGGCCGCATCGGAGCGGGCTGGCAGGGCGTCGATGCCGGCGGGAGCGGACGGGACCGGCGGCCGTACCCTGTCCCGCGAGGCGCGGAGCGCCGAGGGGAACGCCTCCCCCGCGGGGCCCGTGGGTGGATGCTGCGCTTCCCGAATCGCGCACCGTCGCCTGGCTAGGCCGCCCGGGCGCGGATCCAGCGGGCCAGGTCCGTGTCCGCCCCGGCCAGGTGCGTCCTCAGCCACCCCGAGATCCAGTTGTGCAGCGTCATCGCCACGAGCACGGTCGGCCCCTTCTCGCTGAAGTCGGCCGCCGTGGCGGCGCAGGCGTTCTTGAACCGCTCGTGCTCGGCGCGGTGCGCGGCCATGTCCGGGAACCCGCTCTCGCGCATGAGCGCCTCCTCGGCCTCGAAGTGCTCGAGCACGTAGTCGCCCAGCGTGCGGACGAGCGGCTCCACCTCGGACCGGTCGCCCTGGCGGAGCGCCCCGATGAGCCGCTCGGCCCGGAGGTAGAGCTCCTGGTGCTGCGCGTCGATGATCTCGACCCCGACCGCCTGTTCCGGCGACCAGCGCAGGGGTTCCGGGAAGCTCATGTCCTCAGCATGCCATCAGGTGAGCCGCTTCGCGAGGAAGACCGCCATCTCGGCGTCGGTCCCGGAGACGTGCCGGACCAGCCAGTCGGCCAGCCAGCCGTTCACGCGGCCCGCCATGAACCCGTCGGCGCGGCTCGACTCCTGCTCCTCCGCGAGGGCGACCAGGTCGGCCATGAACCGATCGTGCTCGGCCTTGTGGCGGACGTATCCCTTGTACCGGTGCTCCCGCATCCACGCCTCCTCGAGCCCGAAGTGCTCGACGGCGTACTCGTGCAGGTAGCGGAGCACCGAGCCGACACGCTCCGGCTTCCCGGCGCGGATCGCCGCGATGAGGTCGTCGGCTCGGCGGAACAGCTCGCGGTGCTGGGCGTCGATCGCGTCGTTCCCGACCGAGAGCGCCGGCGTCCACTCGATTCGCATCGGTTCTCCTCCACTCCCCTCGCGAAGAGGAAAGCAGAGGCGCGCTCCACGGGACAAGGGACACATCTCGCGCGCGCGGCGCCGCGCGCGCGCACGCGGCCCGCTCCTGCGCCCCCGCACCACCCGCCCGCACCTCCCGCGGGATCGGCCCGAAAACGCAAATTCTGCGGCGGGTTGCGGTCGCGAGCCGGGCACGAATGCTGCTATCTTCCGCGCCGCCCCCCGCCTCCCGCACGGACATGACCGCACCGCTCGCCACGCCCCGCGAGATCCCCTTCAACTACACCTCGGCGGACGACCGGCAGGCGGTCCGACTCCTGCTCGGCGAGGAGACCTGGGAGCGGCTCGAGGCCCTGCGAGCCCGCCGCGTGACCGGCCGGTCGGCGCGCCTGCTCATGCGCGTCTTCGGCGAGATCGGGGTCCACCGGAGGAACCCGTACCTCTTCCAGGAGCTGGTGGACACGCCGGCCCGCCGCCGCCGGCTCCTCGACAACCTGGAGCGCGATCTCGCCATCATCGAGCGCAGCGCCAACGCCGATCCGCTCGTCCTCGAGGTCCTGGCCGCCTCGCGCTCCCTGCTCGCCGCCTTCCGGCAGGAGGTGGAGGGCACGCCCGATCTCCGGCGCCGGATGCAGCGCGAGCTCGGCGCGATCGTGGGGCGGGATGCGGTCCTGTTCGACCCGTTCACGCTGGTCTCCCACTCCACCGACGCGACCGACTGGCGCCTGCACCTCCCGGTGGCGGTGGCGATGCCGGAGCGGGAGGAGCAGGTGGCGCCCCTGCTGGCCGCCATCGAGCGCCTCGGCCTCAAGGCCATCCCCCGCGGCGCCGGGACGGGGCTCACCGGCGGCGCCGTCCCGCTGCGGCCCGGCACGGTGGTGGTCAACACCGAGCGGATGAACCGGATCCGCGGCCTCTCCGAGCGGGCGCTGACCCTCCCCGACGGCCGCCGGGCCGTCGCCAGGGTGCTGGAGGTCGAGGCGGGCGTCGTCACCGAGCGGGCCATGGAGGCGGCCGCCGCGCAGGGCCTCGTCTTCGCCACCGACCCCACCAGCGCCTGGGCCTGCACCATCGGGGGGAACATCGCCGAGAACGCGGGCGGGAAGGACTGCGTCCTCTACGGGACCTGCATCGACAACCTGCTCTCCTGGCGGATGGCCATGCCCTCGGGGCGGAGCTGGACCGTGCGCCGCACCGATCACGCCCTGCGGAAGATCCTGCCCGGCGACGCGGTCACCTTCGCGGTCCACGACGAGGGGGGCGCGCCGGTCCGGACCGTCGCGCTCCGCGGCTCGGACATCCGCAGGAAGGGGCTGTGGAAGGACATCACCAACAAGGCCCTGGGCGGCCTTCCCGGCCTCCAGAAGGAGGGCACCGACGGCGTCGTCACCTCGGCCGAGTTCGTGCTCTACCCGGAGTACGAGGCGCGCCGGACCCTCTGCCTCGAGTTCTTCGGCCCGGACTTCGACGAGGCCTCCCGGGTGATCCTGGAGCTGTCGCGCGCCTTCCCCTTCCCCGACGGAGGGCACGAGGCGCTCTCCGCCCTCGAGCACTTCGACGACGAGTACGTGCGGGCCATCGGCTACAAGGTCAAGGCGCCCCGGGCCGAGACGCCCCGGGCCGTGCTCCTGGTGGACGTGGTCGGGCACGCGCCGGAGGAGGCGGCGCGGGGCGTGGCGCGGATCCGGGCGCTCCTCGAGGCGCACCCCAACACCCTGCTCTTCGAGGCCGCCGACGCGGCCGAGGCGAGGCGTTTCTGGGCGGACCGCAAGAAGCTCGGCGCCATCGCCCGCCGCACCAACGCCTTCAAGATGAACGAGGACGTGGTCCTGCCGCTCGACCGGCTGGCGGAGTTCGCCCGCTTCGTCGAGCAGATCAACGTCGCGGAGGAGCGGTTCGCCCACCTGCGCTTCGTGGAGCGGGCCGAGGAGCTGCTCCGCCAGGGGCCGGCCCGGGCCGACCCCGAGTGGAGGGCCGGCAAGGTGCCCGTGGCCCTGGAGCGCTGCGCCCGGACCCGCGCCGCCGTCTCGGTCGCGGACGGCGGGCGGCTGCGCTCCCTGGCCGTGCTGCGGGAGCTCCAGAAGGAGCTGGCCGAGGTGGTGCGAGGCTACCCCGACCTGGCCGCGGCCCTGGACCGCGCCCACCGCGAGGTGCGCGACCGGGTCATCGTGCTGGCCACGCACATGCACGCCGGCGACGGGAACGTGCACGTGAACGTGCCG
>DATIUR010000080.1:0-5406 GCA_035466675.1 Anaeromyxobacteraceae bacterium
GTTGCAGTCGGAGGCCGAGTCGCAGAAGGCCCGGTCGCCGTGGAGGGGCGCGTCGATGGCGGCCACCACGAAGCCGCGGGAGGCGAGCGCGCTCACGAAGGGGAGCGCGGTGAGGCGGCCGCCGCCGAGGCCGTGGTGGAAGACGACGAGCGGGGCGCAGTAGGGGACCGGAGAGCCGGCGGGGCAGGCCGGAACGGTCACCGCCGCCGGATCGGGGACGGCCACCAGCGCCGGGATGGTCTTCTGCGTCCAGGCCGCCGGGTTCGGCAGGAGGGCGCCGGTGGTGACGTCGATGGGGTCGATCGTGGGGATGCCGGCCGCGTAGAACGCGGCCACGTTCGAGTAGGGCACGCCGATGTCGGGAGGCGTGAAGGCATCCGCCGATGTCGGGACGAAGTAGGCCGGGCTCGTGACGCCGCCCGCCCCCCCGGGCGCGTAGGGCAGGGCGGAGAGCCCGACGGAGACCTCGGTCACCGTCTGCGTGGTGACCGGGTAGGCCATCACCACGTGGTCCTTCGTGAGCGTCGGGTCGCCGGTCAGCAGGGGCAGCGCGTCGAGCAGGGGCGCCAGGCCCGCGCGGAGCGCCTCCAGGCCGGCGGCGGTCGCGGCGTCGAGCACCGGCAGGTCGGCCAGCGCCCCCTGGTAGGTGAAGAGGAGCTTCCCGAGCGTGCCGCGCCGGAGGGGTCGCCCCTGGGCGTCGAGGACCCGGTCCGTCACCACGACCACGTAGGTCGTGCGCTCGGCGAGCGGCGGGAGCGCCAGGATGGCCCCGGGGACACCGGGGACCGGCACCGGGACGGCGGGCTGCAGGCCGATGGTGGGAGAGACGGTGGTTCCGCCCACGACCGCGTTCAGGTCGGGGGGTTGCGTGAGGTAGCGGGCCAGGCCGGGGCTCCCCGCGCCGAGCGCCGAGGCGACGTCGTGCAGCCACACCGGGAAGGCGCCGCCCGTCTCGAACAGGAGCACGCTCGTGCGCGAGACCGAGAGCGCGTCGATGGGGGCGGTGGTGGGCGCGAGCAGGATGCCGGTGGTGGAGAAGCCGTCGAGCGTGGCCAGGCCCGCCGCGGCCGGGCCGAAGGCGTCGGGGAGGTACTGCACCCGGCCCGTCGCGGGGTCGAGCAGGAAGTCGGACGGGAGCGGGATCTGGCCGGCGCCCGGGTCGCCCGCCACGTGCGTGCCGTCCTCGACGCCGAAGGTCTGGATCGAGGCGATCTCCCCGACGGGGAAGACCGTCTCCACCGCGTCGAAGGCGGGCGGGAGGTCCGGGTCGCTCTGCGGGATCCAGCTCGTCCCGGAGGCGATCCAGGTGAGCGGCTGGAGGTAGAGCTGGCGGAGCTGCTCGAGCTGTGCGGCGAGCGAGGGGGGCAGCCCCGGCGGCTGGAACTCCTCCACCGTGAGGTCCTTCCCCTGCGTGACGAGGCTCGTGACGAGGTCGGCGGCCACCGCCCGACCGCCGTCGGTCCTCACGCCGGCCGCTCCGCCGCGCAGCGCCACGACGTAGCGGCCGCCCGGGGCCCAGTGCCGGCTCCCGTCCGCTGCCTGCGCGGGGCGCAGCCGGAGGATCCCGAAGGAGCCGGCCGGCGGGGCCAGGTACTCGGCGTCGAACGGCACCGCCACCGGCGCCCCGGAGTCGATCCGCAGCAGGGCCACGGTGGCGGGGTTCACGGTGGCGAGGTCGATCGCGGCCGGCGAGGTGGCCGGGGCGTAGGAGCCGTTCGCCTGGCGCGCGAGCCGCTGGATGGGGATCTCGACCGCGACCTCCTGGTCGTTCGGCCACCCGCCGCCGCCCACGAAGAGCCGGAGCAGGGCCCCGGTCCCGCCCGGCGTCGAAGCCGCCGCCTGGAGGGCGAGGTCGTTCGGCAGGGGGATGGTGGCGGTGGCCGAGTCGAAGACCGCCTTCACGATCTCCGGGGGCGGATCCTGCTGGGTGACCTCGGGAGCGCAGGCGGAGAGGGCGAGGGGAAGGGCGAGCGCGGACGCGGCGCGGCGGAAGGTCGTCATGCGGGCTCCTCGGGCGGGGACGGCGGACGCAAGGGCGCGAGATCCGTCCCCCCGTATGGAGGGCGGCGGGCGGGTCTTCAACCACGCCGCGCGTCATTTCGGCGGACGGCCCCTTCCGGGGGCCGCACGGATCAGCGATTCGCCGGCGGCTCGCCCCGGCACCAAATGAAAGAGGCCCCGGCCGCCGGGCGGCGGCCGGAGCCCCTCGGAACGTCGCTTCGCGCGGCCTAGAAGAAGTAGGTCGCGGTCAGCATGACCTTGTTGGCCTTCGCCTCGGTCTCGGTGTTCGTCGCCGGATCGTAGAGCGTGGTGGTGAAGCCGATCCACTCGGCCGAGAGGCCGTAGCCGCCGTCGCGGTACAGCAGCATGGCGTTGATGGTCTGGTTGCCCAGGCGCGTCATCCCGGCCGCCTTGGCGTCGGTCTCGTCGGGGTTCTGCATGCCGAAGAGCGCCCAGGCCGAGAGCTGCGGCGTGATGTTGTAGCCCGCCTGCGCCCAGAAGCCGCTGGTGGAGACGTCGTCCTCACCGGGGTCGATGAACTGCAGGCCGTTGGCGATGAGGGGACCGACGTTCGTTCCGAAGAACCCGGCCGCCTGGAGGGTGAAGCCCATGTGGGTCAGCTTCGCGCCGCCGGCGATGGCGGTGACGGAGACGTCGTCCTCGACGTCGGCGCCCACGCCGTCCATGTCCACCTTGTTGAAGTGCCCGGCGACCCAGGCCGTGAGGAGCTTGGGCTTCGTCAGGGTGAGGCGCCCCTCGATGGCGGGGAGCCCGGAGCCCACGCCGCGGGTGTTTCCCGGGACCGCGTCGCCGACGGCGGCGGCGGCGTCGTTCCACTGGCTGCGGCCGATCTCCCAGTCGAACCCGATGTCGAGGCCGGAGGCCGCGAACTTGTGGTAACCGAAGATTCCCGGGCGCCGCCAGCCGATGTTGCCCGTCATGTAGCCGAGCGGGAAGCCGATGTGCGAGATCGACGTCGGCGCCATCCCGAAGACGAGGTCGTTCATCTGGCCGAAGGCGAGCGTGTGCTTGCCACCCCAGGAGAGCTCGGAGTAGGCGAGCCGGGCGCGGGGATAGAGCGAGACGCTGCCGAAGGCGCCCGCGCTCTGGCCGCCGAACCAGTCGATCTCGAGGACGCCCTTGGGGGTAGCCCCCTTCAGCACCTGCGGGCCGGTCACCGAGAAGTTGAAGCGCGACTGGCGGACGTCGAACGCGAGCGAGCTGGCGTCGTCGGCCGGCTCGGCCGCAGCCATGAGCGCCTGCTGGCAGTGGCTGGGGTAGAAGGCGCCGTCCTGATAGCAGGCCGACATCGAGACGAAGCCGTGGAGCGCGAAGGTGAACGCCGGCTTGTCCTGCGCCTGCGCCAGGGCGGCGACGCTGAGAAGGAGTGCGGCGACGAGTGCTTTGGATTTCACGGTTGTCCCTCCGATTCCCGATGGACGGTCGAGTCTAGGCGTGGTGGGTGGGCCTCCGACAGCAACCTTCATGGTGGTGCACGGGTTCCGTACCCAATCGCACTTTCGACGTACGTTTTTCAACCTCCCTGTGGCGATTCTTCGCACCTGATGCAGATCAGGCGCCGGCGCGGCGCGTACAAGTGCCCGTTTTCACGCGACAGCGACGGCGCTCAGGCCCGGCCTTCGGGCTCCCCGCCCAGGTAGGCCGCCTGGACGCGGGGGTCGCTCGCCAGCTCTCTCGAGGGTCCCTCGAGCACCAGCCTCCCGTGCTCCAGGACGTAGGCGTAGTCCGAGACCGCCAGGGCCAGGCGCGCGTTCTGCTCGACGAGCAGGAGGGTCGCGCCCTCCCGGTGGATGGCCCGGACCATCTCGAAGATCTGCTGCACGAGGATGGGGGAGAGGCCCATCGACGGCTCGTCCAGCAGGAGGATGCGGGGGCGCGCCAGGAGCGCCCGCGCGAAGGCGAGCATCTGCTGCTCGCCGCCCGAGAGCGTCCCCGCGGGCGACCCGCGCCGCTCGCCCAGGATGGGGAAGCGGCGGTACTGCTCCTCGATGGCGCCGCGGAGGGCGCCCCCGGGCTGCCGACGCTCGCCCGCCAGCACCAGGTTCTCCTCGACGGTCATCCGGCCCAGGATGGCCCGCCCCTCCGGAACGAGCGAGATGCCGGCCGCCACGGTCCGGTGCGCCGGGAGCCCGGTGACGTCGAGGTCGCCGAGACGCACCCGGCCCCGCGCCGGCTTCACCAGCCCGGCCAGGGCCGAGAGGATGGACGTCTTCCCGGCGCCGTTCGGTCCGATCAGGGTCACGATGGCGCCCTCCCCGACCGAGAGCGACACGCCCCGGACCGCCTCCACGTTGCCGTAGGCCACGTGCAGGTCCTGCACCTCGAGGAGCGGGGGCGCGGCGCTCACCGGGAGCCTCCCAGGTAGGCGGTGATGACCGCCTCGTCGCGCGCCACCTCCGCCGGCGTCCCCTCGGCGATCACGCGGCCGAAGTCGAGGACGGTGATCCGGTCGCAGACGTCCATCACCAGGCGCACGTTGTGCTCGACGAGGAGAGCGGAGTGCCCCTCGGCGGCGACGCTCCGGATGAGCGCCGCCACCGACCGAACCTCCACCGGGTTCATCCCGGCGGTGGGCTCGTCGAGCAGGAGCAGCCGCGGCCCGGACGCGAGCGCCCGCGCGATCTCGACGCGCCGCTGCTCGCCGTAGGAGAGGTGCTTCACCTGCTCCGACCGCCGCGCGGAAAGGCCCACCCGCTCGAGGAGCGCCGCGGCCCGCTCCCGGACCGCCCGCTCCTCGGCCCCGGCCGAGGGCAAGAGGAACAGGCGGGCGAAGAGCGACGGCCGCCGGCGCAGGTGCTCGCCCACGATGACGTTGTCCTCGGCCGAGAGGTCCGGGAAGAGCCGGATGTTCTGGAAGGTGCGGGCGATCCCCAGCGCGGCGATGCGGTGCGGCGCCATCCCCTCGATGGCGCGCCCCTCCAGCACCACCCGGCCGGCGGTGGGCCGCAGGAGGCCGGAGACGAGGTTGATGATGGTGGTCTTCCCGGCGCCGTTCGGCCCGATGAGGCCGTGCACCTGGCCGGGCGCGACGCGGAAGCTGGCGCCGTCGACGGCGCGCACGCCGCCGAAGGCCCGCTCCACCCCCTCGAGGGAGAGGCGCGCGCTCACCCGGCCGCCCCCCGCGCCGCGCGCCAGGCCCGCATCCGGGCGGGGAGCGAGACGAGCCCGGACGGCAGGAACAGGATCACCGCCAGGAGGACGAGCCCGTTCACCATGAGCCGCAGGGGCCCCGGCTCGATGCCGATGAGCGGGGCGAACTCTCGCAGGAGCTCCGGGAGCACGGTGAGGAAGAGGGCGCCGAGGATGGGACCCCAGAACACGATGGTGCCGCCCACCACCGCGAAGACGAGCATGTCCACCACGCGCCCGAAGGTGAAGCCGTTC
>DATIUR010000081.1:0-9603 GCA_035466675.1 Anaeromyxobacteraceae bacterium
CGCCTGGCACGTGCGGCGCGCGCCGGGCGTCTACAGCCTGTTCGCGTCCAACTACTCCTGCGGCCCGGACAGCTTCACCCTCCACTTCTTCCAGTACCTGATGGAGGGCAAGCCCTTCGCCGTCATCGAGACCGACGGCCACTCCGGCGACGCCGGCACCAAGACCCGCGTGGAGGCCTTCCTCCACTGCGTCCGCGAGGACCTCCGGGCCGGCGGCCGCCGGGCGCCCGCGGACGAGGGCCGCCTGACGGTGCCGCCCCGCGGGATGAGCGAGGTCGTGCGCTCCGGCGAGCGCGTGCTCCTGCCCCGCATGGGCCCCGCCACCGACGTCATCGCCGCGGCGCTGCGCGGCGGAGGCGTGGACGCCGAGGCGCTGCCCGAGCCCACCGTGGAGACCCTGCGGATCGGGCGCCGGCACACCTCCGGCAAGGAGTGCCTGCCCATGGCGCTCACGCTCGGGAGCCTGCTCGAGCGGCTCGAGCGGGAGCGCGGGACCCAGCGCCGGCACGTGCTGTTCATGCCCAGCGCCGAGGGACCCTGCCGGTTCGGCGTCTACAAGGAGCTGCACCAGATCTCGCTCGACCGGCTGGGGTGGGGCGATCGCGTGCGCATCTGGGCTCCTCCCTCCCGGAACTACTTCGAGGGCGTCCAGCCCGGGCTCAAGGCGGTCCTGTTCGCCGGCATCGCCGCCAGCGACCGGATCCGCGACATGCTGTACGAGGTCCGGCCGGGGGAGGCGCGCCCGGGCGCGGCGGAGCGGATTCACGAGAGGTGGATGTCCGATCTCGTCGCCCTGGTGGAGCGCGCGGCGGCGGCGCCCGACCTGTCCGCCGGCCGCGTCCTCGTCGAGGCGGCGACCGGCTCCGTCTGGGGCATCCCGGCGCTGGTGGGCCGGGCCGGCGCCGAGCTGGCCGCGGCACGCGGCGCGCGCGCGCTGCCGGTGGTCCTGGTGGCCGGCGAGATCTACGTGCGGAACGTGCCGTTCGCCAACGGGACCATCGTGGACGCGCTGGCGCGCCGCGGCATCCGGGCGCGCGTGGCCGGGGTGAGCGAGTACCTTCAGTACTCCGACTGGAACGCGGTCCAGAACGGGGAGCACGGCCTCTCGGACCACCTGAGCTCGTGGGTGCGGCGCCGCATCGAGGCGGCCATCCACGCGGCGGCGGCCGCCCCCATGGGATGGGCCGGCACCCCGTCCACGCCGGACCTCGTCGGCTCGGCCGCGCCCTACCTGCGGGGCGCCCTGGAGGGCGAGGCGGTCCTCACCATCGGCGCCCCGGTGCACGCCTGGCGGCACCGCGAGATCGACGCGGCCGTCTCCGTCGGCCCGCTCGAGTGCATGCCGAACAAGCTCGCCGAGTCGCAGTTCCACCACGTGTCGGAGCGCGAGGGTCTCCTCTCCCTCACCCTCTCCCTGAACGGCGACCCGCTCGACCCGGAGATCCTGGACGCCTTCGCGTTCGAGGTGCACGCGCGGTTCCGCGCCGGCAGGAGGAGCGAGCCGGGCGGGGAGACGAAGGGCGAGTCCTGGGTGGACCGGCTCGACGTCTCGCTCGACTCGGGCGAGACGGCCGGGGACCTGCCGTGAACGTGCGCTGACGCAATCGGTCGCGAGCGCGTCGCCCAGGTGCCCACCGCGACCGGCGGTGTGGGTCCCGCTCCGCCTTGCCGGCGTCGCGGTCGCCAGGCCAGCATGGATCCCGCTCGCTGACCGTGCACCTGCACGAGGAGGATGCGATGAGGGAGCTGGGCAAGTGGCTGGCGATCTTCGGCGTCGGCTCGATGATCCTGAACGCCTTCGGGATGGAGTTCCGCATCCTGTTCTGGCTCGACCTGTGGGGGCCGGAGGTGGGCTGGGCCATCCGGATCGGGATGACCGTCGTCGGTGTGGCCCTCTTCGTCCTGGGCTCCCGGACGGCCTCCGCGCCGGCCAGCACCGCGTAGCCGGCGCGCCGCGCTCGAGGTTCCTGCCGCCGCGGTGGGACCGCCCCGGGCGTTCCGGTACGGTCCGCCGCCGGCGCGCAGGGCTGCTCGCGCCGGAGGGGCGCCGCCGCGGTCGGGGGCGGGCGGTACACTCCGGCCGTGTCGGACCTGCCCACCTCCGCGCTCGGTTACCAGGCGGTCGTGGCCGAGTACTTCCTCGGCCTGCGCGGCGCCGGGCTCATGCTCTCGCCGCTCGACGCCGAGCTGGTGGCGGAGTGGGAGGCCCGCGGGATCCCGGTGGCCGTGGTGTGCCGCGGCATGCGGCGCGGCCTGGAGGAAGCGGCCGAGAGGAAGGCGCCGGGCGCGTCGCTCCCTCGCTCGATCCGCGCGCTCCGGCTGGCGGTGGAGGACGAGTGGCAGGCCTACCGGAGCGGGCGCGTGGGCGAGGCCCCCGCCCCGCCGGCCGAGGCCGCCTCGGCGCGGGCGCGCCTCCGGGCGGCGCGCGCGCTGCTGGCCGAGGCGGGCCGCGACGCGGACGGGTTCCGCCGCGAGGGGTACCGCGACGCCTGGCGCGCGCTCTCCACGCCGGGCGCGGGCGGGACGCCGCTCGAGCGGGTGGAGGCGGCGCTCGCCTCCGCCGACGACCGCATCCTCGCCTCCTGGCTCGCGAGCCTGCCGCGGGCCGAGCGGGCCGCCCTCGGCCCGCGCGTGGCGCTCCTCACCGGACCGCGCCCGCGCGGGGCGAGCCCGCGCGCCTACCGCGAGGCGCTCCGGACCCACCTCTTCGACGCGGCCCGGGAGGCGGGGCTCACCTGCCTGCGGGGATCCGTGTAGACTCCCGCCTCCCATGCCCGAGCCGAGCGACAGGAGCGCCTGCGCCGAGTGCGCGGGAGCGGGCTACGTGGTGCAGCAGGTGCTGGGCTCGACCGCGCGCGCCCGGCGCTGCGCCTGCCAGGCGGCCTGCCCCCGCTGCGGGGGGCGGGGCTACGCCCTCGTTCCCGCCGGCGACAGCACCGTGGCGCAGCCGTGCGCCTGCCGGCACCTCGACGAGCGCATCGCCCTCTTCAACCAGATCGGAATCCCGGCGGCGGTGGCCGCCGCGTCCTTCGAGTCGTTCAAGGGCTGGTCGCCCGACCACTCGCGGGCCAAGGCGGCCGCCGAGGACTTCGCCCGCAAGTTCCGGCGGGACGCCCCCACCAAGGGATTCCTCCTCTACGGCCGCCCGGGGGCCGGGAAGACGCACCTGCTCGTGGCGTCGCTGCGCTACCTGGCCCTCGAGAAGGGCGTCGCCTCGCGCTACGTCGAGTTCATGCTGCTCCTCTCCGACATCCGTGCCGGGTTCTCCCGGAACCAGAGCCACATGGAGATCCTGGGGCCGCTCCTCTCGGTGCAGGTGCTCGCCATCGACGAGCTGGGCAAGGAGCGCGGCACCGAGTGGGAGCGCTCCACCCTGGACGAGCTCATCAGCCGCCGGTACAACTCGGGGCTCGCCACGCTCTTCGCCACGAACTACTTCCTGGAGGGCCGGGCTCCGCCCGAGTCGCCCGGCCACCTGGTCCGCACCCGCACGCCCGACTTCCAGCGCGAGGCGGAGTCGATGAGCCTGGCCCAGCGGGTGGGGGACCGCGTCTACTCGCGCCTGAACGAGATGTGCACCTTCGTCAAGCTCGACCCGGACATCGACCTGCGCAAGGCCAAGCCCGACGCGGGATCGTTCTGGGGGCGGTAGGCCCTCACCCGATCAGCCGGCGGTGGATCTCGCGCGCCGCGTCCTTCACCGCCCCCGCGTCGCAGTAGGCCGTCACGCGCAGCGCCGAGGTGAAGAGGGCCCGCGCCGGCGCGCCGAGCTTCTCCAGGGCGGAGGTGACCTCGCGCACCACCCGGTGCCCGGCCGAGATCCCGGTGCCGACCGCCGAGACCGACCCCACCCCCTCGTCCTCGACCGACAGCCCCGCCACCTCCCCGAGCGATCTCCTCAGCAGCGGCCAGTCGTGCACGTTCTCGAGCGAGAGGACCAGGCCCGCCCGGTCCCCGGGCACGGCGATCTCCATGGCCGCGGCGCCGCGCGCCTCGAGCAGGTCGAGGACGCGCGGGAGCGAAGGGGCGGGAAAGGCGAGCAGGGCCAGCTCCCGCTGCGAGGCGACGCCGGCGATCCGCTCGGGGTGGCTGCCGCCCCGGACCACCGTCTCCTCGGACCCGCCGAAGGTGGAGCGGGCGTGGACCGCGATCCCCTTCTCCTTGGCGAACTCGACCGCCTGCGCGTTCAGGACCTTGGCGCCCGCCTGGGCCAGCTCCTGCATCTCCTCGTAGCCGAGCGCGTCGAGCCGCCGCGCCTCCGGGACCACCCGCGGATCGGCGGTGAAGACGCCGGCCACGTCGGAGTAGATCTCGCAGTCGGCGCCCAGCGCCGCGGCCAGCGCCACCGCGGTGGTGTCCGAGCCGCCGCGGCCGAGCGTGGTGACCTCCTTGCGGTAGGAGACGCCCTGGAACCCCGCCACGATCACCACCTTGCCCCGGCCCAGCTCGTCCTGCACCCGGTACGGCCGCACCTCCACGATGCGGGCGGAGGCGTGGCTGTCGTTGGTGATGATGCCCGACTGGCTCCCGGTGAAGCTGATGGCCGGCACCTCCAGCTCGTGCAGCGCCATCGACAGGATCGCCATCGAGATGCGCTCGCCGGCGGTGAGCAGCATGTCGAGCTCCCGGCGCGGCGGGGCGGCCGAGACCTTCTTCGCCAGCGCCAGGAGCTCGTCGGTGGTGTCGCCCATGGCCGAGACCACCACGCACACGTCCTTCCCGGCCCGCCGGGTGGCGGCGATCTTCTCCGCGACCTTGCGGATCTTCTCGACGTCGGCGACCGACGAGCCGCCGTACTTCTGCACCACCGTGGGCATGGGGGACCCTCCGCGCGGCCGAGTCTGCACCCGGGCGGGCGCCGCCGCAACAATGGCCGGCGGAGCGACGCGCCTACTTGGGCGAACGAATCACCAGGCCCCGGGCGTCGGTGAAGAAGACGTGCGTGGGGGTCGAGGTCACCGCCAGCGGGGCCACGCCGGAGGCGAGGACGACGCGCGTCGAGTCGTAGCGGATCTCGCCCACCGTGCCGGCGTCGTAGTCGGTCCAGTAGACGCCCTGGTCGTCCACCCAGACGTCCATCCAGGAGGACGCGACCCCCCGGGCGTAGACCTTGACCGGCTCGCCATCGGGGACGAGCATCACGGTCACGCCGCCGTCCTGGAGCGTGGTCCAGGCGACGATCCCGAACGCGCCGAAGTCGTGCGCGGCGACCCGGCTCACGCCGCCGAGCCCGATCGCGGCCCAGGTCTGGTCGAGCGTGGGCGGCGCGCCGTCGAGGATGCGCCGCACGGTCCCACCGCCGGCCGCGGTGGCGAAGTAGACCCAGGTCTCGACCGGCGTGACGCCCACGGTGATGGCCTGCGCGATCCCCCGCGGCTGGCCGCCCACGTCGATCGTCCCCGTGGCCGGGCCGAGCATCGAGGAGTAGCGGAGATCGATGGAGGCGTCCGGCGCGATCCAGAGGTTCGGGACGCCCACGGCGAGGTCGATGATGGCCGTGCTCGAATTCGTCGCCTCCGTCGCCGTCGGGACCGCCGGGTCGATGGCCCAGACGTTCGCGAAGCCGCCGTTCGTGCCGATCGCGTACAGGCCGCCGGCGTCGGTGGCGACGAGCCGCCAGACCGGAGCGCCCAGGCCCTCCATGACCCAGCTCGGCGTGACCGTGTCCACCCGCAGGAGCGTGCCGGGAAGCCCCAGGGCCGGCGCCGGCGGCGCCCCGGTGTCGAGCGCGTAGACCGCTCCCGACGGGGTGGCGGCGATCCCGGTCGGCACGCCGAACGCCGCGCTCACCGAGGTGGGCAGGCAGTAGCCGTCCACGCACGCCTTGTCGATCGTCGAGTCGCACTGGCGCCCGCAGGCGCCGCAATTGCTCTGGTCCGCGAGGAGCGGCCGCTCGCACCCGTCGGCCGGGTTCGTGTTGCAGTCCCCCCAGCCCGCCGCGCAGACGGTCTGGCAGGCGTTGGCCGGACCGCAGACGCCGACCTCGTGCTGGTCCACCGGGCAGGGGCTGCACGAGTCGGTGCGCCCGCACCCGGTGCTCGGGTCGTCGAGCGGGACGCACTTCCAGCCGCAGGGCTTCGCCGCGGCGCCGCACTCGGCGGCGGTCTTGGGCTCGAGGCCCGCCAGGTCGGGCTGGCAGCCGGCCAGCGCGGCCAGGAGGACGACGGCGGTCTTGCGGTCCATGGGTTCGCCTCCTCGCCTAGAAGCGGCCGGCGGCCACCAGGCCCACCGACTCCGCGCCGAGGGCGGGCGCCACCGCCACCTTCAGGGGCCGCCCCTTCCACCACATGAAGGCGCCCACGCCGGTCACCAGGGTGCCGCCCACCAGGAAGGAGTTTCCGGCGGTGGTGAGCTGCTCGATCTTGCCCTTCTTGTCCTGGTAGATGGCCGCGTAGTTCGGGTCCTGCCAGGCGTCCTCGAGCTTCTGCGTCTCGTTCGCGGCCCCGACCTTGAAGACGACGCCGACCAGCAGCGCCGCGGCGCCTCCGCCCATGACCCAGTAGGACGCCTTGCGGCTCGGGCGCCAGCCCTGGCCCTTGGGCGCGACCGAGGCGGAGGCTGGCGCGGACAGGTCCGGCCTCGGCCGGGCGGGCTCGGCTGGCTTCGCGACCGCAGCGGGGGCAGGCGCCGCCCCGCCGCGCTCGACCGCGGCGAGCAGGTCCGCCAGCGTCGCCTGCGCCGCCGCGGCGAGGGCGTCCTCGTCCTTGTCGGCGAAGCGCGCGCCGCGGGCGAGGACCTTCGCCTTCCGCGAGTCGAGCAGCTGGAGCGACAGGTGGTAGCGCGACCCGATCTGGCCGACCTGCCCGGAGACGACGTAGTCCACCCCGAGCGCGCCGCCGATCTCGGCGAGGCAACTCGCCTGGTCGGTGCAGCCCAGCATCTGCTTCTGCTTCTCGAAGCCGATCATGGCGGCCACGTCGACCTGGCTGATCACGTCGTACCCGGCGCGCGACGCGTCGGCGACGATGATGGCGGTGAGGATGGTGACGGTCCCCTCGGCCACGCCCTGCACCGCGCGGACGTCCATCACGGCCAGCTTGGTTCGGGGAGCCGCCTGCGCGGCCAGCGGAACGGCGAGGGAGAGGGCGAGGAGCGTCCGGATCATCGGGATCCCTCCGGGGTACCCGGGTCGTACCACGGGGAGAGCGGCCGGTCGATCCCGCGACCCCCCGGTGCCACCTCACTGTGGGCGGGCGCTTGACACGCTCCCACGCCGCGCTACACATGCGGCGCGTCCGCCCCCGTCCTTCCTCGGGAATCGGCGGGCTACCCGGGTGGTCCGGACGGCTCGGAGGAGACGATGATCGAGGTTCGGGACCTCGTGAAGCGCTACCGCGATCTCGTGGCGGTGGACGGCCTCACCTTCACCGTCGGGAAGGGCGAGATCGTCGGCTTCCTCGGCCCGAACGGCGCGGGGAAGTCCACCACCATGCGGATCCTGACGGGCTTCCTGCCGGCGACCGGCGGGACCGCCAGGGTGGCGGGCTTCGACGTCTTCGAGGAGCCGCTCGAGGTGAAGCGGCGGGTCGGCTACCTGCCGGAGAACCCGCCGGTCCACGCCGACCTGACCGTGCGGAGCTACCTGCGCTTCTGCGCCGAGCTGAAGGGCCTGCCCCGCCGCCGGGTGCGGGCCGAGATCGACCGGGCGGCGGCGCGGACCGGGGCGGACGGGGTGATGGACCGGGTGGTGCGCAACCTCTCCAAGGGCTTCCGGCAGCGGGTGGGGCTCGCCCAGGCCCTCTTGGGCGAGCCGGAGGTGCTGGTCCTGGACGAGCCCACCGTGGGCCTCGACCCGCTCCAGATCCGCGAGGTCCGCGACCTGGTGCGGGGCCTGGCCGGCAAGCACACGGTCATCCTCTCCACGCACATCCTCCCGGAGGTGGCCCTGACCTGCCAGAAGGTGCTGGTGGTGAACCAGGGGCGCCTGGTGGACTACGACACCGTCGAGGGGCTCGTGGCGAAGCACCTGCCCGGGCGCACCGTCACCCTCGACGACATCGGCTTCCTCGAGGACATCTACGCGAAGCTCGTCGCCCCGGCGCCGGCGGCCTCCGCCGGGCCGCGCCCGGAGGGGGTGGCGCCGTGAGGCGGACGCTCGCCATCGCCCGCAAGGAGCTGGAGGTCACCTTCACGACGCCCATCGCCTGGGTCGTCCTCATGCTGGTGGCCTTCGTCTCGGCCCTGCTCTTCAACGGCTTCCTCGACGCCTACCGCTTCCTCTCCCTGCGCGCGCTCACCATGCAGGCGCCGGAGATGATGGAGCAGCTCAACCTGACGGACGCCGTGATCTCGCGGCTGTTCGCCTGGGTGTCGCTGCTCGTCCTGCTCTCCTCCCCGTTCCTCTCCATGCGGCTCTTCGCCGAGGAGAAGCGGGCGCGCACCTTCGAGCTGCTGCTCACGCTCCCGGTGCGGCCGGTCGAGATCGTGCTGGGCAAGTACCTGGCCGCCCTGGTGGCGATCTCGGCCGCGCTGGCGGTGGCCCTCCTCTACCCGGTCCTGCTCTCCTTCGTGGCCGAGGGCACCTCCGGAGGGGCCGGGGTGGAGTGGCAGACGGTGGCGACGGGCCTCCTCGGGATCTTCCTGCTCGGGGCCATGTCGCTCGCGGTGGGCATGTTCGCCTCGGCCTTGACCGAGTCCACCGTGGTGGCGGCGCTCGCCTCGCTCTTCGTGCTGGGCGGCCTCTCCGTCGTCCCCGCCCTGGCCGCGGTGAGCGAGGGGCCGCTCAAGGAGGTGGCGATGGCGCTCTCCCCCTTCCAGCACGTGGCGCCCTTCCTGGCCGGGCGGATCGAGCTCGGGAGCCTCGTCTACTTCCTCTCCTTCGCCGCGCTGGGCCTCTACCTCTCCGACCGGGCCGTGGAGGGGCACCGATGGGTCTAGCTCCGAAGGTGAAGAGTCGGCCCCTGCTCGCGCGCATCCTGGCCGCCCTCGGGGCGGTGCTGCTCCTCTCCGTGCCGGCCACGCTCCTCTTCTTCTCCGGGGTGGACGAGACCGGGAAGCTCGGCGCGGTGGGCTGGGTGGCGGTGGCCAAGCTGGGCCTGGGGGCCGGCGCGGTGGTGCTCGCCCTGCTCGTGGGGAGCCCCGGCGGCGCGCGCCGCTTCTTCGCCGGCCGGGCGGCGCACTTCGGCTTCTTCACGGCCCTCTCGGCCCTGCTGGTGGCGACCCTGCTGGCGGTGGCGAACTGGGTGGCCTTCGTCCGCCCCGTCTCCTGGGACCTCACCCGGAACCGCATCTTCACGCTGGCGCCGGACACGGTCGAGACGCTCGGCCGGCTGGACCGGGACGTGCGTGCCCTCGCCTTCTACCTCGCCGCCGAGCCCGAGCACGCCGCCGCCGGCGAGCTGTTCCGGCGCTACGCCGCCCTCTCGAGCCGGTTCCGCGGCGAGCTGGTCGACCCGTACCGCTCGCCCGAGCTGGTGAAGCAGTACGGCATCACCGACCGCTCGCCCCGCATCGTGCTCCTGGCCGGCGACCGGGAGGCCCGCGTGCGCGCCCCCACCGAGGAGGCGCTCACCAACGGGCTCGTCGCGCTGGCCGCCCGGGGCGGACGGAAGGTCTACTTCCTCACCGGCCACGGCGAGCCCGGGACCGGCGAGGGCGAGGGCT
>DATIUR010000082.1:0-5018 GCA_035466675.1 Anaeromyxobacteraceae bacterium
CCTGAACCAGGTCGGCTACCTCCAGCGGCAGCTCCTCGTCGTGCTGAACGACAACGAGATGTCGATCTCGCCCAACGTCGGGGCGCTCTCGGAGTGGCTCTCCAAGAAGTTCGCCTCCCGCACCTACAACCGCTGGCGCAAGGCGGTGAAGGAGTTCCTGGGCCAGATGCCGAAGGGCTCGGAGGCCATCGAGGCCATCCGCCACGGCATCAACGCCACCAAGGCCCTGCTCACCCCCGGGATCCTCTTCGAGGGGCTCGGCTTCCACTACGTGGGGCCGGTGGACGGCCACGACGTGGCCGGGCTGGTGGAGACCTTCCGCAAGCTCGCCATCTTCGACGGGCCGGTGCTCCTCCACGCGCTCACCACCAAGGGGAAGGGGTACCACCCGGCCGAGTCCGACAAGGCCACCGCCGGGCACGGCCTCTCCTTCTTCGACGTGGCGACCGGGAAGCCGGTCAAGAAGGCCTCGGCCCAGGCCTTCACCGACCTGTTCGCCGACGCCCTCTGCCGGGAGATGGAGGAAGACGGCCGGGTGGTGGCCATCACCGCCGCCATGCTGGAGGGGACCGGCCTCGCGAGGGCCAAGGAGCGCTTCCCGGAGCGGACCTACGACGTCGGCATCGCGGAGCAGCACGCGGTCACCTTCGCGGCCGGCCTGGCCTGCGAGGGGCTCCGCCCGGTGGTCGCCATCTACTCGACCTTCCTGCAGCGCGCCTTCGACCAGATCGTGCACGACGTGGCCCTGCAGCAGCTCCCGGTCACCTTCGCCCTCGACCGCGGCGGGCTGGTGGGCGCGGACGGGAAGACGCACCAGGGGGCCTTCGACCTGGCCTACCTGCGCTGCGTGCCGAACCTGGTGGTGATGGCGCCCTCGGACGAGAACGAGATGCGGAACATGCTCCGGACGGCGCTGCGCCACGACGGCCCGGCCGCCTTCCGGTTCCCGCGCGGCCCCGGGATCGGCGTCCCGCTCGACCCGGCTCCGGAGCCGCTCCCGGTGGGCAAGGGGCGCCTCGTCCGGAACGTCCCGGGAAAGCCGGACGCGTGCGTGGTGGCGGCGGGGACCCCGGTCCGGGCCGCGCTCCTGGCGGCCGAGACCCTCGCCCAGGAGGGCGTGGCGGTCACCGTCGTCGACGCGCGGTTCGTGAAGCCGCTCGACGAGGAGCTGATCCGGGCCGAGGCCGTCCGCGCCGGGCGCGTGGTGACGGTGGAGGAGGGCTGCCTCCCGGGCGGGTTCGGCTCGGCCTGCCTGGAGGCCTTCGAGCGCGGGGGGCTCCTCGCCTCCGGGCTCCTGGTCCGGCGGCTCGGCCTGCCCGACGCGTTCGTCACCCATGGCGACCCGGCGCGGCAGCGTGCCGAGATCGGCATCGACGCGGCCGGCATCGCCCGCGCCTGCCGGGAGCTCGTCGGTGCCCGGGCCGCGCGCGGGGCGGCCTAGAGGCAATTGCGGCCTGTTGCTGTAGGCTACGGGCTTCGGGCTACGGGAACACGGTCTTGCCGGAGCCCGGAGCCTGCAGCCCGTAGCCAGATCCTCGAGTGAAAGGCACTCGACCGTCGCGGATGCGCGTGGACCTCCTGCTCGTGGAGCGGGGGCTGGCGGAGTCGCGGGCCAAGGCGCAGGCCCTGGTGCTGGCCGGGGCCGTCGTGGTGGGCGAGCGCAGGGTGGACAAGCCCGGCGCGCTCGTCGATCCGGGCCTGCCCGTGCGCCTCAAGGCGGGGGCGGCGCCCCGCCGCTGGGTCTCCCGCGGCGCGGTGAAGCTGGAGAGGGCCCTGGACCTCTTCCCGGTCGACCCGCGCGGCAAGGTGTGCGCCGACCTGGGCGCCTCCACCGGCGGGTTCACGGACCTCCTGCTCGAGCGCGGGGCGGCGAGGGTCCACGCCGTCGACGTCGGCTACGGCCAGCTCCACCCCCGCCTGCGCGCGGATCCCCGGGTGGCGGTGCGGGAGCGTGAGAACGCCCGGAACCTGACCGCCGCGGCGCTGGGCGAGGAGGTCGACCTCGTCACGGCCGACCTCTCCTTCATCTCGCTCCGCCTGGTCCTGCCGGCCATCCGGGGCCTGCTCCGGCCGGGCGGCGCCGCGGTGCTGCTGGTGAAGCCCCAGTTCGAGGTGGGTCGGGGCGAGGTGGGGAAGGGCGGCGTGGTCCGCGACGAGGCCAAGCGGCGGGCCGCCCTCGAGTCGGTCGCCGAGCAGGCTCGGGGGCTGGGCTTCGAGATCCTGGGCAGCGCCGAGTCCCCCCTGCCCGGGCCGGCCGGCAACCGGGAGTGGCTGCTCTGCCTGCGGCTCCCGGGCGGGTGAAGCTGACCCGGACGGGGGGATGCCCCGGCCGGCCTCCTTGACGCGGGGGCTGCCTTCTGTTACCTACACGCCACATTTTTCGTCCCGGAATCAGCGGGTTGCGAAGAGTGGGCGCGTCTTGCCCACTTTTTCTTTTTTGGGCCCATGACTGGCATCGCCACCGAGAACATCGCCGAGCGCGCGAGGCGGCTCCTCGAGCCCGTCCTCGAGCGGGACGGCTACGAGCTCGTCGAGGTGGAGTGGCTGCGCGCCGGGCCGAGGTGGACGCTCCGGCTGTTCATCGACCGGGCGGGCGGCGTGGGCATCGAGGACTGCCAGGCGGTCTCGCGCACGGTGGATCCCATCCTCGACGTGGAGGACTTCATCGAGCCCTCCTACGAGCTCGAGGTGAGCTCGCCCGGCGTGGAGCGTCCCCTGCGCAAGCCGGCCGACTTCGAGCGCTTCGCCGGGAGGCGGGCGCACCTCAAGACCTACGGGCCCGTGGAGGGCACCGCGCCCGGCTCCCCGGGGCGGAAGAACTGGACCGGCGTCCTCAGGGGCCACCGCGAGGGCGCCGTGGAGATCGAGGTCGACGGCGTCCTCCACCGGGTCCCGCACGATCGGATCGCGAAGGCGAACCTCGAGCACGACCTCGAGGCCGGCTTCGGAAGGAAGGGCTAGGCCATGCAGCAGAACGTCAACCTGAACCTCATCCTCGACCAGGTCGCGAAGGACAAGGGCATCGAGCGGGCCACCCTGGTGGCCATCCTCGAGGAGTCCATCGCCAACGCCGGCAAGCGGCACTTCGGCATGGAGCGGAACATCAAGGCCCGCTTCGACGAGGAGAAGGGGCTGATCGACCTCTTCCAGGTGCTCACCATCGTCCCGGAGCCGACCCCGGAGAACCCGCTCCCCGACCCGGTCAACATGATCCCGGTGTCGGTGGCGAGGTCGAAGGGGATCGAGGTCGAGGCCGGGGACGAGCTCGACTTCCCCATCTACTACCGCCCCGAGGACGAGGCCGAGGCGCGCGCCCAGGACGAGCAGTGGGGCGACCTGCTGCACCTCACCACCTACCGCCGCTCCTTCGGCCGCATCGCGGCGCAGACCGCGAAGCAGGTGATGATCCAGGGCACCCGCAACGCCGAGCGGGAGAACGTCTTCAACGAGTACAAGGACCGCAAGGGCGAGCTCATCACCGGCATCGTGCGCCGCTTCGAGCGCGGCAACGTGATCGTGGACCTGGGCCGCGCCGAGGCGGTGCTCCCCGTCCGCGAGCAGGTGCCCCGCGAGAGCTACCGGGCCGGGGACCGGATCCAGGCCTACGTGATGGACATCCTGCGCGAGTCGAAGGGCCCGCAGATCATCCTCTCGCGCGCCTCGGTGGAGCTGCTCCGCAAGCTCTTCGAGCAGGAGGTCCCGGAGATCGCCGAGGGCGTGGTGGTGATCGAGGCGGCGGCCCGCGAGCCGGGCGGCCGCGCCAAGATCGCCGTCTCCTCGCGCGACTCGGACGTGGACCCGGTGGGCGCCTGCGTGGGCATGAAGGGCTCCCGGGTGCAGGCGGTGGTCCAGGAGCTGCGCGGCGAGAAGATCGACATCGTTCCCTGGCACGAGGACCCGGCCCGCTTCGTCTGCAACGCGCTGGCGCCGGCCGAGGTCTCCCGCGTGCTGCTCGACGACCAGAACAACGCCATGGAGATCATCGTCCCGGACGACCAGCTCTCCCTCGCCATCGGGCGCAGGGGCCAGAACGTCCGGCTCGCCTCCCAGCTCTCCGGGTGGAAGCTCGACATCAACTCCGAGTCCCGCGTGAAGGAGATGCGCGAGTTCGCCCTGGAGAGCTTCGAGGCCATCGGCATCCCCGAGCAGACCCAGGAGATGCTCTACGCGCACGGCTTCCGGAAGGCGCAGGACGTCGCCAACGCCGCCCCCGAGATGCTCACCCAGTTCCCCGGCTTCACGGTGGACATGATCGCCGACCTGCAGAAGCGGGCGCGCGAGCAGGCCGTCGTGGACGCCGAGAAGGAGATGCGGCTCGAGCAGGAGCGCGAGGCGGCGCGGATCGCCGAGGCGCGGCGCCACCCGGACGAGCTCTCGCAGGAGGAGCGCCTGGCCCGCGTCCGGGGCGTGGGGGAGAAGACCATCGAGCAGCTGAAGGCGGCCGGCTACCCGACGGTGGAGTCGATCCACGCGGAGGCCGACGTGATGAAGCTGGCCGAGTCGAGCGGGCTCGGCGTGAAGAAGGCGCGGCAGGTGAAGCACGCGGTGGGCGTCTACCTCGAGGAGGAGGCGAAGCTGCGGACCGAGCTCGACGCCGAGCGCAACCGCGCCAAGGCGGAGGCCGCGGGCGAGGCGGGTGCGTGAGGGAACCGGAGCGGACGTGCATCGGCTGCGGCGGCAAGGCAGCGCGCGGCATGCTCGCGAGAATGAGGATCGAGGGGACGACGGTGATCGTGGACCGGAAGGCGAGCGGCGGGCGCGGCGCGTGGATGCACCGCGGGGGGGACTGCCTCGAGCGGGCCGTCCGGCGCCGGGCCTTCGCGCGCGCGTTCCGGCGGTCCGATCTCCGGTGGGACGTCGCGTCGCTGCGTGCCGGGTTGACGGAGATCGCCGGCGGGGATTAGAGGAGTCCTGGAAATGACGAAGAAGCGCGTCCACGAGCTCGGCAAGATGCTGAAGGAACATGGGCTCGAGCTCTCCAACCAGGAGCTCGTCGAGAAGCTCCACGCGCTCGGCTA
>DATIUR010000083.1:0-4110 GCA_035466675.1 Anaeromyxobacteraceae bacterium
AGCCGCAGGTGGCGCGGCGCCTGGGCCGGCGAGACGGTCAGGAAGTAGCGGGCCGGCATGGCCGCCACGAAGCGGCGGATGTCCTCCGGCGCGGCGCCGTCCGGCCGATCCTCCAGCGCGTTCAGCACCATCTCGCGGCCGGCCGCCTCGGCCGTCCCGGGCTCGGGGCGGCGCTCGCCCCGGGCCAGGACGTCCCGGGCCTTCGCGTACAGCTCGCGCAGGAGGCGTGCCTTCCAGTCGGTCCAGGTGCGCGGCCCCACCGTGGAGACGTCGGCGTAGGTGAGGAGGTAGAGCATCTCCAGCCGGCCGAGCGTCCCCACCTCCTCGGCGAACGCGTGGATCAGGTCGGGGTCGGAGAGATCGCGCCGCTGGGCCACGGAGTTCATCCGCAGGTGCTTGAGGACCAGCCACTCGACGTCGGCCGCGTCGGCCGGGTCGACCCCCATGCGCACGCAGGCCTGGGCGGCGATCTCCGCGCCGCGCGCGGAGTGGTCCTTGCCGGAGCCCTTGCCGATGTCGTGGAAGAGCGTCCCGAGGAAGAGGGCGAGCGTGCGCTCCTGCGCCTGGGCCAGCTCGCCGAGCACCGGCTCGGTCACGTCCCCGTTCCGCAGGGCGAAGAGCCGGCGCACCGCGAAGAGCGAGTGAACGTCCACGGTGTACACGTGGTACAGGTCGAACTGGCGGCGGGCGGTGACGCGGGCGAACTCCGGCAGGACGTGGGGCAGGACGCCCAGGTCGTGCATGAGCTGGAGGAAGCGCCCCCGGGTGCCCGGCCGGGTGAAGCAGGCGAGGAGCTCCTGGTTCAGCTCCGGGTCCGAGGCCGCCTCCTCCGGCATCTCCTCCGCCGCCTGGGTGGCGAGGTCGCGGGCGTAGGGGTACAGCTCGAGGTGCTCGCGGTCCGCGACCGCGAAGAGCCGCACCAGCGCCGCCGGAGAGCGCCGCAGCATGTCCTTGTCCGTCACGGTGAGCCGGCCCCGGAAGACCTGCATCTCCCCGCCGGGGAGGATCCGATCGGCCGTCCGGGCCGGCTGCCCGCGCAGGACCGGCACGGCCCTCTCGGCGCCCACCGACGCGGCGGGCGGGGGCACCATCCGCCAGCCGGCGGCGTCCTGCGGCTCCAGGCAGCGGTCCACGATGGCGTCGCAGGCCACCAGGATGGTCTTGGCGGCCAGGTAATAGTGGCGCATGAACGCCTCGACGCCGGGGCCGTGGTCCGCGTCGCGGTAGCCCATCGCCTCGGCCACCGGGGGCTGCACGTCGAAGGTGAGCTGGTCCCACTTGCGGCCGGCCTGGTAGTGCATCTCGTTCCGCACCCGCCACAGGAAGTCCCGGGCCCGGCGCATCTCCCGGATCTCGCGATCCGGCAGGAGCGCCCGGGCGAGCAGCTCGGTGATGCCGGCCACCTTGAACCGGACCCGGGCCAGCCAGAGCGCCGACTGGAGGTCGCGCAGCCCGCCCTCCGACTCCTTCACGTTCGGCTCGAGCAGGTAGAGCGAGTCGCCGAACCGCTCCCGCCGTTCGCGGATCTCGGCCAGCTTGTCGTGGATGAACCGGTCCACCTTGGCCTGCGAGAGCCCGTGCAGCTGCTCGCGCTCCAGCTCCCGGTAGAGGTCGCGGTCGCCCGCCAGCCAGCGGAGGTCGAGCAGGGCGGTGCGGGCGGTGTGGTCCTCCTCGGCCAGCTGCTCGCAGGCCCGGAGGTCCCGCACCGCCGAGCCCACCTCGAGCTTCAGGTCCCAGAGCGCGTAGAGCAGCCGCTCGCTCGCGGCCCTGACGAAGGCGTCCGGCTCCCGGGCGCCGTGCAGGACGAGCACGTCCACGTCGCTGCGGGGCGCGAGCTCCCGCCGCCCGTATCCGCCCAGGGCCACCAGCGCCACCGGCGAGGGGCGGTGCGACCGGCCCGCCTCCGCGATCGCGGCGGACCAGATCTCCTCCACCACCCGGTCCATCGCCGCGCTCTGGAGCCGCACCACCGTGTGCCCGCTCCCGCCGGCCCGGTGCACCTGCTCCACCAGCCGGCGGCCCGCCGCGAAGTCGGCCCGCACGTCGCCGGTGAGGGGCGGCAGCTCGCGCAGGCGCGCCTCGTACTCGTACGGGGCGACCGCCGGCAGGCTGGCGTGGACGTCCGGGAGGCGCATCGCCGCGAGTATAGCCGCCGGCCCGGGCTGCCGCCGGGCGCCCCTTCAGCGCACCGCCGCCACCCGCTCCTCGCGATCCGCGAAGGCCCGGATGGCCCGGGCCATCGCCTCCGCCACCTCCTCCTGGTAGCGCGGCGAGGCGAGCCGCCTCTCCTCGGCCCGGTTCGAGATGAAGCCGGTCTCCACCAGGACCGCGGGCATCCGGGCACCGAGCAGGACGTAGAAGAGCGCGCTCTTCACGCCCAGGTCGCGGACGTCCCCGATCCCGGAGCGGACCGCCCGCGTGATCTCGCGCTGCACGACGTGGGCGAGCCGGCGCGACGAGCCGGCGCTCGCCCTGGCGTCGAGATCGGAGAGGATGCGCAACAGGTCGGTGCCCCGCCCCGCCTCGTCGGGATCGGCCCCGTTCTCCCGGGCGGCCAGGCGCGCCGCGTACCGGTCGTCGGTGACGTTCAGGAAGTAGGTCTCCACCCCGGCCCGGTTCCGGCCGGGGTGGGCGTTCGCGTGGATGGAGACGAACAGGTCGCCCCGGGCGGTGTTGGCGAGCGCGGTCCGCTCCTCCAGCGCCAGGAAGCGGTCGTCCCGGCGGGTGAGCACCACCTCGAAGCCGTCTCTCCGGAGCTTGCGGGCGAGGCGCTTCGCCATGGCGAGCGTGACGTCCTTCTCCCGGACCCGCCGGGGGCCGATGGCGCCCGGGTCGTGGCCGCCGTGGCCCGCGTCCACCACCACGCGCCGGATGGCGCCGGGCTCACCGCCCTCCTCCCCGGCGGGCGGCCCGGCCGGATCCGCCTCCGCTTCCGTCTCCGCGGGCACGGGCGGCTCGTCGCGCCCCTGTTCCCCGCCGGCCTCCGCGTCGGCCGAGGCGACGGGCGCCGGCTCGCGCCGGCTCCCCACGTCCACCACCAGGCGGGGCGGATCCTCCAGGGCGAAGGCCTCGATCCGGTCCGCGCCGGGGAGGTCGAGCACCACCCGCACCGTGTCGGGGTCGTTCTGGGCCGCGCGAACCCGGTCCACCTGGGCGCCTTCCACCGGGCGTGCGAGCGCCTTCCCGGAGAGCACCGCCGGCCGCAGGTCGAGCGCGAACCGCCGCGGCCGCTCCCGCTCCGCCGGCAGCTCCAGCCTGTTCCAGCCCACCCAGTGGGAGAGGTAGATGGCGACGCGGGTGTAGTCGTCGGAGGACCAGGTCCGGACCTCCGTGACGCGGGCCGGCCCGCCCGCGGCCGGGGCACCGGAGCGCGCCGCCGCCGGCTGCGGCTCCGCCGAGAGATCGGCCAGGGCCGCCTCCAGGGCGGGATCGGGCGGCTCCTCCTCCTCCGCGCGCGCCGGCTCGGGGCGATGGGCGCTGCGCCGGACCGCGGGTCGCGCGGACCGGTCGTCGCCGGCCTCGCGCCGGATGGCCGCAGCGAAGGTCCGGGCTTCCCGCTCCCCGAGCCGGGCCGACTTGCCGGCCAGCCGGAGCGCCACGTCCCGGTCGGCCTCGTCGGCCGACCAGCGGTAGAGCGCGTACCGGGCCCGGGCGGTTTCGAGCAGGCCTGCCGGGCGATCCCGCCCGCGCGAGGCCGCCTCGAGCCGCTGGATGGCGCGCTCCCAGTTGTGCCGGTAGCGCCGCTTCGCCTTGTCCCGCATGAGCGCCTTCATCGAGGCCCTGGCCTCGGCGAGCGTCGGCCTGCGTGCGCCCGGTCTGGCGGACGCTCTCGCGGGCGCGCGTGCCTCGACGGCGGGCCTGGCCCGCGCTCTCGTCCCCGCGTCCGCCCCTGCCGGGAACGCGAGAAGAAGCAGCGCGGCGGCGAGGGCGCGGCCCATGGGGCGCCACTCTCTCCCCGCCCCATGGGGCAGTCCAATTTTCGGCGCACATCGGACCAGGATGTGCGCTTCGACGTCGTCGGGAGCCTCCACGGGCGCGAGATCTCGGCAACTCGCCACACGCCTGCGCGCTATCGCGCAGGGCGTAGACCGCCTGAGAACATGTCTCAAG
>DATIUR010000084.1:0-6022 GCA_035466675.1 Anaeromyxobacteraceae bacterium
CGCTCCCGCCGGCATCGACGCCCTGCCAGCCCGCGGCGGTGCCGCCCTTGTCGCAGCGGCTGGACCGGCGCCGCTGCCGGTCCGATCCCAGACCGAAGAAGCCCTCCCGCGCTCGAACGCTCCGCGCCTGCGGGCAACGCCTCCCCCGCGGGTCCCTGTCCCGCAGGCGGCTGCTACGCTCCCCGGCGCGGCGAGACCCGGGGCCGCGCCGCGCAGCGAGCCGTCGGCGAGGGCCTGCCGGTTCCCCGGCAGCTGCGGTGCAACGCAAGTCCAGCCGCAGCCTTCCCGGCCGGACGCGCTCGGCTGGTTTGCGTTGCCGCAGGGGTTCCGGGCGCGGGGAGACGGTTCCGGCTTCGGCGGCGACGGTCCACGCCCCGGCGAGCAAGCGCGCGGGCCCGGGCTCGTCCGCGCCGCGTCGGAAGACGGCTGCCGGACGGGTCCGGTCCCCCGGACCGGATCCGGCGAGGGAAGGATCGGCGCCGCTACGGACCGATCCGCGGGACCACGAAGGGCCTGGCCGGCTTGCCGAAGTCGAGCGGGATCCGGCCGCGCGCGCTCGAGATGCGGAGCACGAAGGGCCGGCCCTCGAGCGGCTGCGCGGCGCGCGGGAAGCGGACCGAGTAGGTCACGTCGAACGTCCCGATCCAGGGGAACAGGCCGCGCAGGTTGGCGTCGGGCTCGAGGGCGGTGACCCGGCTCGCCAGGACCTCGCCGGCCTCCGTCTCCACGGCCATCCGCCAGATGCTGCGGGGGGCGTCGAGGTCGTTGTCGCGCCGGTCGGCGGTGTAGAGGACCAGCACGAGCTCCTCGGACCGGGCCGCCTCGGCCGCCTCCTCGACCAGCCGGCGCTCCAGCTCCTGGGGCGTCCAGGCGAGCCACTGGGCCAGCCGCTCCGCGCGCGCCCGGCGAACCTCCGGCCCCAGGAGCGTGGCGGTGGCGGTGGCGCGGTGGACGAAGCCGTCGTACAGCTCGACGCGCCGCGTGGCCGCGTCCCGGACCCGCGCCCACTCGCCCAGGTCGGTCCGCGGATCGGGGGAGCGCGGATGGAACGGGCAGCCCGCCAGGACCAGGGCGAGCGCGGCGGCGGCGCGGCCCCTCATCGCAGGAAGTCCTCGCGGGTGAAGAGGGCCTGGAGCGGCACGCCCTGGGCCTCGATGGCCTCGCGCCCTCCCTCCATCCGGTCCACCAGCGCGAGGCAGGCCACCGGGACGAGGGCCTCGGCCCGGCACCGCTCGATGGCCTTGAGCGCGCTCCCGCCGGTGGTGACCACGTCCTCGATCACCACCACCCGGCTGCCGTCGGGGATGGTCCGCCGCCCCTCGATCCACTGGCCGGTCCCGTGGCCCTTGGGCTCCTTGCGGACGATGAAGGCGTCCACCGGATGGCCCTGCGCTCGCATCCCCTCGTGCTCGATCCAGCTCGTCATCGCCACGGCGCTGGCGATGGGGTCGGCGCCCAGGGTGAGCCCCCCCACGCCGCGCGGCAGCGGCGAGATCCGCCGGACCCGGTCGAAGAGCAGCCGGCCCACCAGCGCGTGCCCCTCGGCGGTCAGGGTGGTGCGCTTGCAGTCCACGTAGAAGTCGCTCTCCTTGCCGGAGGCGAGCACCACCTTGCGCCGTTCGAAGGAGAGCGTCCGGAGCAGCTCCAGGAGCCGTGCCCGGTCGGCCTCCAGGCTCATCGTCGATCCTCCTCGTCGCGCGCCAGGATGGGATAGAGCTGCGCCACGTAGCGCGCCTGCTCGAGGATGCGGCGGCGCCCTTCCGGGGGTAGCTCCTTCCACGCTTCCGACGCCACGGCGAGGTCCTGGTTCAGCTCCCACAGGCGGGTGGCCACGTCCTCGGCCAGCTCCTCGGGGGTGACCTCGACCTCCTCCTCGGGCTCCCCGCCCTCGGCGGCCCCCTCGCCCTCCGCCGGGGGCGGCGGCCCGCCCAGGAACTCGAGGAACCGCTCGCGGACCACCGGGTCCACCGGGGCGCGCACCAGGGCCTCGTCCACCAGCTCCTCGGCCCAGGGGGGCAGCTCCGCGGCCGCGATCCGCTCGGAGAGGACCCGCAGGTCCCCCTCGAGCAGCGGCTCGCCCAGGAGCGCCTGCACGAGCGCGACGGACCAGGCGTCCTCGTCCGACAGCCCGGCGTGCACGCGGGCGAGGGCGCTCTCCCGGAGCAGCATCCGGAGGGCGGCCAGGCGCCGGAAGCCGGCCACCACCTGGTAGCGCGGACCGCCCTCCGGCGCGCCGGGGATCTCGCGCACCTCGATGGGGACGAGCTGGCCGAGCCGGCCGATCGAGGCCGCCAGCGCCGAGACGTCCCCCTCCTCCCGCAGCCGGAAGGTGGGGTCGTCGGCGATCTCGGAGAGCGCCACGGGCGCGACGGCCCCGGTGGCGTGCGCGGGCACCGTGGTGCGGGGCTCGAGCTCCACGGCGGGACGCTACTTGCGCTTGACGATGACCTTGCGCTTCACCGCGCCCATCGCCACCGGCGCCGGGGGCACCGACGGCTTGGCGGGCGCCTTCTCCTCGGCCTTCCTCGGCTCGGGCCTGGCCGCCGCGGGGCGGAGGGCCGGGCGCGGGGTCGGCCGGCTGATGGGCGCGCGGCCGCCGCGCTCGGCGCGCTCGACGTCCACCTCGCCCATGTCGATGCGGCCGCGGAAGCTGGCGCCGTCCACGATGATCACGCGCGGGGAGGAGATGTCGCCCACCATCCGCCCCTCCTTCGTGATCTCCACGCTCTCGCTGGCGGTGACGTTGCCGACCACCACGCCCGCGATGACGCAGTTCTTGACCTGCACCTCGGCCTTCACCGTCCCGGTCGGCTCGACGACCAGGGTCCGGGTGAGAGTGAGGGTTCCCTCGACGCGGCCGCGGACCGTCAGGTCCTCGTCGCCGTTCAGGCTGCCGCTGATGAGGATCGATTCACCGATGATGGTGGTTCCGTCCGGGGTGGCCACGGCTCACTTCCCCCCCTTCACGTCCATGTCGACGTTGCCCTTGAAGGTGGCCCCGTCCGCGATGAGGATGCGCGGGGCGCGGATGTCGCCCACCACCTTGCAGTCGGCCTTGAGCTCGACCTTGTCGGAGGCGGCGATGTTGCCCGTCACCTGGCCCGAGACCTCGACGTTGGCCGTCTCGATGTCGGCCTCGATCACGCCGGAGCTCTCTACGTAGAGGCTCTCCTTCAGATCGATCTTTCCCTTCACCGTGCCCTGGATCACCAGGTCCTCGTCGCCCGAGATCTCGCCGTCGATGACGATCGAGCTCCCGATCACGGTGTGGGCGCCGCTGCGCGGCGCTGAGACCTTCTCCATGGCTGCCATTTAGATGTCCTCCGGGAGCTTGACTTCCATTTCGATCGAGCCGCTGAAGCGGGCGCCGTCCTCGATCACGATCCGCGGCGCCTTGATGTCGCCCACCACCCTGGCGGTGGAGGAGATGACGACCCGTTCCGCGGCGACCACGTCGCCGCCCATCTCGCCGTGAACGGTGAGGTTCTCCAGCTCGACGTCGGCGACCACCTTGCCACCCGGCTCGACGGTGAGCCGGTCCTTCAGGGCGACCGTACCCTCCAACCGGCCCTCGACCACCACGTCGCCGGAGCCGGAGAGGTTCCCCCGGACCACGGTGCCCCGCCCGATGATTCCGCTCGTCGCCGCCACGTGCCCGCCTTCCGTCGAAAGACACGCGCAGGATAGGTGCCCGCGCGATGGGGCGTCAACCTTCTCACCGTGGGACACGCTCGGAGATCCACCTCACGACCGCCTCGATCGGGCGATGCCTCTCCACCTCGTTGAAGATCTCGTGTCGGAAGCCCTCGTACACCTGGAGGGTCCTGTCCGCGGAACGCACCTCGCCGTACCAGCGGCGCGTGGCCTCGAGGTCCGCCACGCGGTCCGCCCCGGCCGCGGCCACGAGCAGCGGCGCCTCGAACTCGCCCGCGCGCCGCAGGGCCTCCCCCTGGGCCCGCCCGGCCTCCTCGAACCAGCCGGGCGTGGTGGCGCGCCCGTAGAGCGGGTCGCGGTCCGTCCAGCGGCGCATCTCCTCGTCGGAGGTCAGCTCGGCCGCCTGCAGGCCCGTGGCCAGCGGCAGCCAGGGCGCCACGCGGCCGAGCAGGCGCGCGGCCAGGACCTTCACCGCCGGGGGCTTCATGGCCAGCGCGAAGAAGGGCGACGAGAGCACGATCCCGGCCGTCTCCCGGCCGTGGGCGAGCCCCCACAGGGCCGCGACGAGCCCCCCCTGGCTGTGGGCCACCAGGAAGAGGGGGCCGGCCAGCCCGTCCCCGCGCAGCTTCGCCAGGAACGCGTCCAGGTCGGCCAGGTAGTCGGAGAAGGCGTCCACGTGGAAGCGGCGCCCGTCCGACTGCCCGTGGCCCCGGAAGTCGACGAGCGCCGCCTGGAAGCCGGCGCGCACCAGCGCGGAGGTGAGGGCCGGGTAGCGGCCGGAGTGGTCTCCCCCGCCGTGAAGGACCGCCACGGTCGCCCGCGGCGCGGGCGGCGTGTAGCGCTGCCAGTAGAGGCGCAGGTGGTCCGCCGAGTTCAGGAACCCTTCCTCCTGCTTCGCCTCGGAGGCGGCCGGGTACGCGGGGACGGACATCTGGCGGACGCTAGGCGACGGGGGGAGTGGGCGTCAAGGAAGGGGGTTCTCGCGCGCCGCCGCCGGCTACCGCGCCACCGGCCCGGCGCCGGCGGACGGAAGGGCACCGAGCTTCCGCTCCAGCGAGCTCCGCAGGCGCACCTGGTCGGCCGGGTCCTCCTCGCCCAGGCTGCCGAGCGCGCGGCGCCAGGCCGCGGCGGCCTCCGCCCTGCGGGAGAGGGCCAGGTAGGCGTCGCCCAGGTGGTCGAGGATGGTGGGATCGGGGCCGGAGAGCGCGTCGGCCTTCTCGAGCAGCTCGACCGCGGCCACGAAGTCGCCCCGCCGGTAGCGGACCCAGCCGAGCGAGTCGAGGATGTGGCCCGAGCGCGGCCGGAGGTCCAGCGCCCGCCGGATCAGCTCCTCGGCCTCCTCCAGGCGCGTCCCCTGCTCGGCGTAGACGTAGCCGATGAAGTTCAGGGCGTCCGCGTGCTCGGGGTCGAGGGCCAGGAGGGCGCGCATCTGCGCGACGGCCGCGTCCACCCGGCCGGCCCGCTCGTGGGCGGCGCCCAGCGCGTAGAGCAGCGACGGGTCGCCGGGCCGCGAGGCGAGCGTGGCGCGGAGGACCTCCACCGCGTCCTCGGGCCGCCCCGCCCGCGAGAGGATGGAGGCGAGCGTCTCGGCCACGTGCGGCAGGGCCGTCCCCTCTCCCCCCTGCTGCAGGTCCGAGAGCGCGCGGCGCAGGAGCGACTGCGCCTGCTTCCCGCGTCCGGCCCGGTCGAGCACCAGGGCGCGCATGGTGAGCAGCCGGGGATCGCGCGGGCGGGCGGCCAGCGGCTCCTCGAGCGCGCGCTCCGCCTCGGCGTGACGCCCCGCCCGGGAGAGCACGTGGGCCAGCGACGCCCGCGCGGCGAACCAGAGGTCGCCCGCCTCGGGGCGCACCGCCGCGAAGGCCGCCGCGGCCTCCTCAAAGCGGCGCAGCTCCTGGAGCGCCAGCCCCTCCCCCAGCTTCAGGCGCGGCTCCGGCCCCGACTCGGCGATGCCCTCGCGGGCGGTCGCCAGCGCGTCGGCCGGCAGGCCGGCATCGAGCCAGGCGAAGGCGAGCTGCAGGCGGGCCCCGGGCAGATCGGCCGCGACGCGCAGGCGGCGGGCGAACCACTCGCGCGCCCCGCCGGCGTCCCCGGCCCGCAGCGCGATCTCGCCGAGCGCCTGGAGCGTCTCGCCGTCCTCCGGCTCGAGGCGCAGGGCGGCCAGGTAGTGCTCGCGCGCCTCGCCGTCGCGGCGGAGCGCCTGGCGAGCGCGGCCGAGCAGGCGCAGCGCCTCGGCGTCGGCGGGGTCGATCGCCACCGCGCGCCGGAGCGCCTGGGCCGCCCGGGAGGGCTCGCGGCGGTCGAGCAGCGCCCGCCCCATCTCCCGGAAGCCGGCCGAGTCGCGCGGGATCCGGATGGCCGCGTCCTCGAG
>DATIUR010000085.1:0-5725 GCA_035466675.1 Anaeromyxobacteraceae bacterium
CCCGCCGGGCGCCCCGGTCCGGGGCGCGGCCGAAGGCCGGTCCGCCGACCCGCGCCGGCTGGGCGCAGGCGCGCGCGTTGACAGGCCCGTCCGGCGCGCCGAAGATCGCGGCCGCCCGTGACCGAGGAGCTGCAGACCGGCTCGGAGGAGCTCGTCCTCGCCTTCCTGGCGGAGGCCGGCGACGAGTTCGTCTCGGGCGAGGCCATCTCGGACAAGCTCGGGCTCACCCGCGCCGCGGTGTGGAAGCACGTCGAGTCGCTCCGGGCGCAGGGCTACCGCATCGACGCGGTGCCGGCCCGGGGGTACCGCCTGGCCGCCATCCCCGACCGGCTCGGCCCGCTCGAGCTGCGCCCGCTCCTCGGGACCCACGATCTCGGCCAGGTGCTGCACTGCTACGAGGAGGTGAGCTCCACGAGCGACCTGGCCCGGGACCTGGCCGAGGAGGGGGCAGGGCACGGCGAGGTGGTGATCGCCGAGTCCCAGACGGCGGGGCGGGGGAGGCGAGGGCGCACCTGGATCTCGCCGCCGCGCCGGAACCTCTACCTCTCGGTGGTGCTCAGGCCCGAGCTGCCCCCCGGCCGGGCCTCCGAGCTGACCCTGGTCGCCTCGGTGGCGCTGTGCGACGCGCTCCGGCAGGCCGGCGTCGACGCCGGCATCAAGTGGCCGAACGACGTCCTCGCCTCGGGGCGGAAGATCGGCGGCATGCTCACCGAGCTGGCCGCCGAGCCGGACCGGGTGAGCTGGGTGGTGATCGGCATCGGGGTCAACGTGAACGCCCGGGCCGAGGACTTCCCGGACGACGTGCGGGGCGAGGCCACGAGCGTGCTCCTGGAGCGGGGCCAGCCGGCGCCCCGCGCCCTCTTCGCCGCGGCGCTGCTCACCACCCTGGAGCGCTGGCTCGACCGGCACGCGGAGGAGGGGTTCGGGCCGGTCCGGGACGCCTGGCGCGAGCGCAACGTGACCCTGGGGCGCGAGGTGACGGTGCGGATGGACGGGCGCGAGATCGCCGGCCGGGCGGAGGACCTCGACGAGGGCGGGGCCCTGCTGGTGCGGACCGCGGCCGGGGTGGAGCGGGTGCTCGCCGGGGACGTCCTGCTGGCGCGCGAGCGGCCATGACGGCGGTTTGACCGGTCCGGAGACGGGGGCTAGGCTCGGACCGTGCTCCTCGCCATCGACGTCGGCAACACGAACACCGTCCTGGGCGCGTTCGAGGGCCAGACGCTCCGGCAGCACTGGCGCGTCGAGACCAGCCAGACCCGGACCGCGGACGAGTACGGCATCCTGGTGCGCCAGCTCTTCGCGGTCAACTCCCTCGACCCGTCGCGGGTCAAGGCGGTGGTGGTGTCGAGCGTGGTCCCCCCGCTCGCCTTCACGCTGGAGGGGATGTGCCAGCGGTACTTCGGGGTGAAGCCCTTCTTCGTCGGGCCGGGCGTGAAGACCGGGATGCCCATCCTGTACGACAACCCCCGGGAGGTGGGGGCCGACCGCGTGGTGAACGCGGTGGCCGCCTACGACCGGTACCACACCGGGCTCGTCGTGGTGGACTTCGGGACGGCCACCACCTTCGACGCGGTCTCGCCGAAGGGCGAGTACCTGGGGGGCGCCATCTGCCCGGGCATCGCCATCTCGATGGAGGCGCTCTTCCGCCACGCCTCCAAGCTCCCCCGCGTGGAGTTCGCGCGGCCCCCCGCGGTGGTCGGGAAGAACACCGTCGCCTCGATGCAGAGCGGGCTCGTGTACGGCTACGTCGGCCTGGTGGACGGGATCTGCGCCCGCATGGCCGACGAGCTGGGGTTCCAGCCCAAGGTGGTCGCCACCGGCGGCCTGGCGCCGCTCCTGGCGGGGGTCTCGAAGGCCATCTCCGAGGTGGACGAGCACCTGACCCTGAACGGCCTGCGCATCGTCCACGAGAGGAACCGATGAGCGCGATCCAGACCCCGATCGCCGATCCGGCCCAGGCGGCCTACGAGGAGGGCCGGGCCGCCTTCCTGGCGCGCGACCCGAGCGCCGCCCACCTGGCCTTCGAGCGCGCGCACCGGCGCGCCCCGCGGGATCCGCGCTTCATGTCCTGGTACGGGCTCACCCTGGTCCTGGTGGAGCGCAACTGGAACCTGGGCGTGGTGCTGTGCGACGAGGCCCTGCGCTCGGCCGGGCCCGACCCGGAGCTGCTCCTCAACCAGGCGCGGGCCCACCTGGCGCTCAACCAGCGGGTCCGCGCCGTCCAGGCCATCGAGCGCGGCCTGTCGCTCTGGCCCGACCACCCGGGCCTGGGCGCGGCGCGCGACGCGCTCGGCCTCCGCCGGCCGCCGGTGGTCCACTTCCTCTCCCGGGACAACCCGCTCAACGTCCTGCTCGGCAAGCTCCGCCACCGCTGGAGCCAGCGGAGCGTGCCCGACTACGAGCTGTCGCCGCTGGCGCTGGGGATCCCGGCCGCGCCCGGCGCGGCGGCCGAGCCCGTGCGGAGCTGACATGCCCGAGTGCCCGCTCCCCCTCGACGTCCTCCCCAAGCCCCTGCAGAAGCACGCCGACCCGAAGGCGCCCGCCCCGCTCCGGGCCATGGGGGCGAAGGGGCTCGTCCCCGCGGTGGCGCCGCTGGACCTCGTCACGCTGCTCTACCTGCTCTCCTTCGACGCCGACGCCACGGTGCGGGAGACCGCCGTCAAGACGGCCGAGGGGCTGCCCGACAAGATCTACGGCGTGGCGCTGCGCTCGGAGGCGGTCAAGGGCCCGGTCATCGACTGGCTGGCCGACCGCTTCGCCGGGAAGGACGCGGCCCTCGAGCTGGTGCTGCTCAACCCCGCCACGCCGGACGAGACCATGGCGCGGCTCGCCGCCGTGGTGCCCCAGAAGCTCGCCGACATCGTCCGGCAGAACGAGCTGCGCCTGCTGCGCCACGACGACATCCTCAGGGCGCTCTGCCGGAACCCGAGCGCGCTCGCCTCCTCGGTGGACGGCGCCTGCGACTTCTGCGTCCGGAACGGCATGCTCCTCCTCGACGTGCCGCAGATGGTCGAGGCCTACAAGCGCATCCACGGGGTGGACCCGACCGCCAAGCCGCCCCCGCCCGGCGAGACCGCCGCCGGCCTCATGTCGGAGTACCGGGACGAGCTGGCGAAGGAGCAGGCGGAGAGCGCGGCGCCGAGGCAGGAGACCGCCGAGGACTCGCAGAAGAAGCTGACCATCACCCAGCGCGTCATGCGGATGACGGTCTCCGAGAAGATCAAGCTCGCCACCCTGGGCAACAAGGAGGCGCGGACCATCCTCCTGCGCGACGCGAACAAGCTCGTCTGCATGGCGGCGGCGCAGAGCCCGCGCATCACCGACGGGGAGATCCTGGGGCTGGCCAACTCGCGGACCGTGAACGCCGACGTGCTGCGGTACGTCTACTCCAACCGCGAGTTCACGAAGACCTACGCCATCAAGGTCTCGCTGGTGAAGAACCCGAAGGTGCCCCTGCCCACCGCGCTCAAGATGATGGTCACGCTCCAGGAGAAGGACATCAAGGAGCTGGCCCGCGACCGGAACGTGCCGCAGACCATCCAGGCGCAGGCCAAGGCCTACATGATGAAGAAGGAGCAGGCCGCGAAGGGTCCGGCGGGCGGTGGAAAGCACTAGGGCCTCGAGCACGCCCGCCGAGGAGGCGCCGGTCCGGGTGGGGCGCGCCATCTGGATCTCCGCCGCCACGCTGGCGTCGCGGGTCCTGGGGCTGGTGCGCGACCAGGTCTTCGCCGTCCTGCTCGGGGCGGGGATGGTCTCCGACGCGTTCATCGCCGCCTTCCGGATCCCGAACCTGCTCCGCGACCTGTTCGCCGAGGGGGCGCTCTCGTCGGCCTTCGTGCCCACGTTCGCCGACGTGCGCCGGAACCGCGGCGAGGAGGCCGCCTGGCGGCTCGGGAACCTGGTGGTGGGCCTGCTCCTGGCGGTGGTGGGGGCGCTGACGCTGCTCGGGCTCCTCTTCGCCCCGGCGGTGGTCTCGCTCGTGGCGCCCGGCTTCGAGGCGGAGGCCCGGGATCTCACCATCCGGCTCACCCGCGTCATGATGCCGTTCCTGCTGCTCGTGTCGCTGGCCGCGGCGGCGATGGGGATGCTCAACGCCCGGGGCCGCTTCACCGCCCCCGCGCTCGCGCCGGCCCTCTTCAACGTCGGCTCCATCGCGGTGGGGGCGGGGCTCTGGGCCGCCGGCGCCGGACCGGAGCGGGCGGTGCTGGGCTGGTCGCTCGGGACGCTCCTGGGCGGCCTGCTCCAGGTCCTGGCGCAGCTCCCCTCGCTGCACGGCCTCGGGTTCCGGATCCGGCCGGCCCTCCGCGGCGCGCTGGCCGAGCCGGGCGTCCGGCGGATCGCCGCGCTCATGGCCCCGGCGCTGATCGGGCTCTCCGCCACGCAGGTGAACGCCGTGGTGAACACGATCTTCGCCTCGTTCGCCGACGAGGGCGCGGTCTCCTGGCTCCAGTACGCCTTCCGCCTCATGCAGTTCCCGCTGGGCGTCTTCGGCGTGGCCATCGCCACCGTGGCCGGCGCCGGCGTGGCGCAGCGCGCCGCGGCGCGCGACGTCCCCGGGGTGAAGCGGACGCTCGGGTCGGCCCTGCGGATGGTCGCCTTCCTGAACGTCCCCTCCACCGCCGGGCTCGCCATCCTGGCGGTCCCCATCGTCGCCCTCATCTTCGAGCACGGCCTGTTCGACGCGGCCGACACCGCCGCCACCGCGCAGGCGCTCGTCTTCTACGCCATCGGCCTGTACGCCTACTCGGGGGTGAAGGTCCTCGCCCCGGCCTTCTACGCGCTCGACGAGCCGAGGGTGCCGGTGGCGGGCAGCGTGCTGGGCATGGCCGCCAACGTGGCGCTCAACGCCGCGCTCTACCCGGTGCTCGGCTACCGCGGCGTCGCGCTCGGGACCTCGCTCGCCGCCGTCGCGAACTTCGCGGTGCTGGTCCTCTCCTGGCGGCGGAGGCACGGGGGCCTGGGCGGCTCCGGCGTGGTGCCGCAGCTCCTGCGGGTGCTGGCCGCCACCGCGGTGCTGGCCCTGGCCGCCTGGGGGTCGCACGCGCTGCTCCTCGGGGTCGTGCCGGAGCGCGGCCTCGTCCGCGCCTTCCTCCTCGGGCTCGCCCCGGTGGCCGCCGGCGCTCTCGCCTACCTGGCCGCGGCGCGGGTGCTCCGCATCGCGGAGCTGGGGGAGCTCATGGCCGCGGTGAGGCGGAGGTAGCCCTACTCCCGCCCCAGGACCGAGCCGACCTTCTTCTCGGCCGCGCTCTCGGCCGGCGCGCCCTCGTCGAGGAGCTGCAGGGCGATGGCGAGCGCCTTGCGCACCTTCTCGCGCAGCCGCTCGTCGCCCTTGATCTTCTGGTAGGCCTTGAGGACGCGCTCCTCGTTCTTGCCGGCCGCGACCTCGATCTCCTGGAGGCGGGACCGGATCTCGGCGGTGCGCCGGTCCACCTGGCCGCGCGCCTCCTCCACCTCGCGGCGGGCGGCCTGCAACTCGGCCTCCAGCTCCTCCACCCGGGCCTGCAGGGCCTCGGCGCGGGACACCGCCTCCGCCCCCTCCTCGGCGGCGCGGCGCGCCTCGGCGGCCTCGGCCTCCGCCGCCCGGGCCCGCTCCTCCGCGCGCGCCAGGTCGGCCTCGATCCGGCGCCGCTCCGCCCGCTCCTCCTCGGCCGCGAGCCCCGCCTCGTCGAGCTTGCGGGCCAGGTCGTCGGGGCGCGGGCGGGCATCGGCTCCGCCGGGAGCGGCC
>DATIUR010000086.1:0-2619 GCA_035466675.1 Anaeromyxobacteraceae bacterium
TCAACCGGGGGCTCCGGCTCGCGCGCGAGCTGCTCCTCGACGTGGCCGAGCTCGGGCTCCCGGCCGGCTGCGAGTACCTCGACATGATCACCCCGCAGTACATCGCGGACCTCGTCTCCTGGGGCGCCATCGGCGCCCGCACCACCGAGAGCCAGGTCCACCGCGAGCTCGCGAGCGGCCTCTCCTGCCCGGTGGGCTTCAAGAACGGCACCGACGGGAGCGTCCGCATCGCCATCGACGCCATCAAGGCGGCCCAGCAGCCGCACCACTTCCTGTCGGTCACCAAGGGCGGCCACTCGGCCATCGTCTCCACGAACGGCAACGAGGACTGCCACGTCATCCTGCGCGGCGGGAAGGCGCCCAACTACGACGCCGCCAGCGTGGAGGCGGTCTGCCAGGAGATGGCCCGGGGAGGGCTCGCCCAGCGCCTCATGATCGACGCCTCCCACGCCAACGCCGCGAAGAAGGCCGAGAACCAGATCCCCGTCTGCCGCGACGTGGCCGGACAGATCGGCGGGGGCGACGCGCGCATCGTGGGCGTCATGGTGGAGAGCCACCTGGTCGCCGGGCGGCAGGACCTCGTCTCCGGCCGGCCGCTCACCTACGGCCAGAGCATCACCGACCCCTGCATCGGGTGGGAGGAGAGCGTGACCGTCCTCGAGACGCTCGCCGCCGCCGCCCGCGAGCGGCGGGTGGAGCTGGAGCGGCGGGAGGGGGCGAACGGGGGGAGGTAGGGGGACCGGCACCGGGCCGCCCGATGCTCCAGACCGCGGGCGCCGCTCGGGCACGGGGCGCACGGCGACGCCAGGCCCAACGCAGCGCACCAGGGTGATTTCACTCCGAGCGAGTTCGCTGGACGAACCGCGTCTCCCCCCGCGGAGGCGCGAAGCAGGTCAGGGACACGCACCCTCCGCCTCCGCCGTGAGCGGGGCGGGCGCTAGCCCCGCGCGGACGAGCTCCTGGCGGCTCCCCAGGGGAGCTCGATGCCGAGGAAGAGACCGGCGGAGAGATCCGAGACGGCGAGCTCCCGCCCGTGCGCGGGGAGGTCGAGCCGGGCGCCGAACACCTTGCGCACCTCCAGGCCGACCCGGTAGCGGAACGCGGCCCACGGCAGGAGCCCGCTGTAGCGGGCGCCGGCGAAGACGCTGCCGGCGAAGCCGAAGGCGGTGGTGGAGGAGCTCGTCGAGGTGAGCGGCGCGTCGAGCGGGGCGTAGCGCGCGGTCGCGCGGCCGGCCAGCACGGTGGCGCCCGCGCCCGCCTGGAGCTCGAAGTGCGAGCCGAGGCGCCGCTGGGCCCCGGCGTCGACGCCGAGCGAGAGCGTCTCCAGGTGCCCCTTGCCTCCCCCGGACGCGTCCGGTGGAAGCGCGTCGAACGGCCTCGGCAAGAGGTCGAGCGCGAGCTGCAGCAGCGCCGTCCGTCCGGCCCAGCCGGCGCGAGCGGACACCGCCCCGTTCAGCGCGCCGCCTGCACGGACCGCGCAGCTGCCGAGGTCGGCGAAGAGGTGAGCACCCCGCGCCCGGGCGACGGGGGACGGGGTGAGGCGGGGCGGCCCCGAGGGCCGCGCGGCGTCCGGCTGCGGCACGTACCCGCCCGCTGCCAGCCAGCCCTTCGCCGCCGGCGGCGTCTCGAACTCCGCCTCGAAGGTCAGCGCCGCGTACTCCGCCGCCCGGAGGAACGCCCTCGGGATCGCCTTCTCGCCGAAGCCGACGATGCGCCCCACCCCGCGGACGCGCCAGCGCGCGATCTCCGCGTCCTCCGCGTCCCGCAGCACGAGCTCGTGCTCCACGGCGGCCAGCCAGCCCTCCGAGTCCTGCTCGATCTCGGAGGCGGTGACGTACACCACGAGCTCGGCGGAGCCGTCGGCCGGGGCGGCGAACATCCGCGGCAGCGTGCCGGCGTAGGTCTCGCGCGTCTGGTCGCCGATCCGCACCGTCACCGAGGGGTTCACCGGGCCCACGCCGAAGCCGCCCCCGTGGAAGTAGCGTGCGTCGAGGCTGGCCGGCGGGAGGACGAGGCGGACGGCGAGGGGATAGCGAGGAGCGGGCGCAGCCGGCAGCGCGAGCGCCGGGGGAAGCGCCAGCGCCACGGCGGCGACGAAGAGGCGAGCTTGACGCATGGTGGCCCGTCTGCTGCGCGTACGGCGATAGGGAGGATACGCCGTTCGGCACGCCCAGGGGTAAGCCTCTGCGCGAAGATCCTCACCCCTCACCTGGGGCGCCCGGCCGCGGCGCCACCGGCCGGGTGTAGCGTTCCGGGAGCCGCCAAGGCAGGAACGGCGGCAGGTTTCCCAGACGTCCCTGCCGGGGACATCTCACGCCCCGTGACAGACGCGCCGGGCTGTGCTTGCCTTGATGGACGCGTCGAGCCGGCCCGCACGGAGGGGTATCGGGATGTCGACCTCGTCCAGAGCAGCCATCGCCATGCTCGCGCTGGGCGCGGCCGGGGCGTGCAGTCTGAAGACAGCGGACGAGCCCGCCACGGCTCGTCCCGAGATCCTCGCGGTCGAGGTCACGCCCGGCAGCGTGAGGGTCCAGCCGGGAGATTCGGTCGCCTTCCACGCCAAGGTGAACGGCACCGGGCCCGTTCCGCAGGGCGTGCGCTGGAGCTCGACCCTGCAAT
>DATIUR010000087.1:0-2675 GCA_035466675.1 Anaeromyxobacteraceae bacterium
CCTCGGCCGCCTCGGCCCGGGCGCGCGCCTCCTCGGCGGCGCGCCGCTCGGAGAGGAGCCTGCCCCGCTCGGCGTCCAGGGCCTGCAGGGCCTGGCCGAGCGCGCCTCCCCGCCCGGAGAGCCCCGCCCGCGCCCGCTCCACCACCGCGGGCGGCAGCCCCACCCGGCCGGCCACCTCGATGGCCGACGAGCTCCCCGGCGACCCGAGGTGGACCTGGTACGTGGGGGCGAGCCGCTCCGGGTCGAACCCGACGCGGGCGTTGGCGAAGCGGGGATCGGTGAGGGCGAGCGCCTTCAGCTCGTCGAGGTGCGTCGTGACGAGGACCGTGGCGCCCCGCTCCACCAGCGCCTCCAGGATGGCCGCGGCCAGGGCGGCGCCCTCCCGGGGGTCCGTGTCGGCGGCGATCTCGTCCACCAGCACGAGCGACCCGGGAACGGCGCCGGCCAGCATCTCCTTCACGGCCGCGAGGTGCGCCGTGAAGGTGGAGAGGTCCTTGGCGATGTCGCCCCGCTCGTCGATGGCCGCCCGCACCTCGAGGAAGAAGGGCAGCCGGGAGCCCAGCGCGGCCGGCACGGGCAGCCCGGCCCGGAGCAGGCAGGCGGAGAGGGCCACCGCCGAGATGGCCACCGTCTTCCCGCCGCCGTTCGGGCCGGAGACGATGAGGGCGCGGGCGGGCGGCTCGAGGCGCACGTGGCTCGCCACCACGCTCTTTCCCTGGAGGACGAGCAGCGGGTGGCGCAGGGAGAGCAGCTCGAACCCTCCCGCGGCAGGCGCGAGGTCCGGGGCGTGGGCGTCGAGGTCCGAGGCCAGCCGGGCGGAGGCCTCGAGGAGGTCGAGCGCGGCCAGGATGCCCAGGTCGGCCTGGAGCCGGGGCGAGCCCTCCGTCACCGCCTCGGACAGCTCGCGCAGGATGCGCTGCTCCTCCTCGGCGGCGGTGGCGTTGGCGATGGCCAGCTCGTTCCCCAGCTCCACCATCCCGTCCGGCTCGACGAAGAGGGTCTGGCCCGACTGCGACGCGTTGTGGACGATGCCCGGCACCGCCGAGCGGGCGCTCGCCAGGACCGGCAGCACGTATCGCTCGTTCCGGATGGTGAAGTAGGAGTCCCTGAGGTGCCGCTGCATTCCCGGATCGCCGAGCAGGCCCTCCACCTGCGCCTTCAGGGCCCGGTGGAGCCCGCGGGCCCGGTCGCGCGCCTGGGCCAGCGCGGGGCTGGCCCGGTCGGCGACGGCGCCGGACGGCTCGATGGCCCGCTCGACGCGGTCGGCCAGGCCCGAGCCGGCAGAGAGCGGCTCCGCCAGCGCCCCGAGGCGCGGGGAGTCGGCGGCGCGGGACAGGAGCGCGGCCCGGGTCCGGTCGGCCGCCCGGACGAGGCCGGCCACCTCGCGCAGGGCGAGCGGCTCGAGCACGCCGCCCCGGGCGGCGCGGTCGAGGTGGCCCTCGACGTCGCCCACGCCGCCGAGGGGAAGGGAGACGCCCGCCTCCGACAGCGACCGCGCCTCGGCCACCCGGGCGAGGGACTCCCCGGCCGCCGTCGCGTCCTGCTGGAAGGGCAGGGCCAGGGCCCGGCGCCGGCCGGCGGGCAGCCGGCAGCGGGCGGCGAGGGCCGAGAGCACCTCCGGCCACCCGAGCTCTCGAAGCGTTCGCTCGTCGCTCATGGTCGCGTCCCGGCGCCCCTACCTACCCGCTTCCCGCGCCGGACGCCACCGCGCCGGACGGCGCCGCGTCGGACCCTTCCCCGACGGTGCCGCGGCACCCTTCCCGGCCGGCGCGGCTCCCACCCCGCATGCCCAGGACCGCGCTCGTTCTCGGAGGCGGCTTCGGCGGCCTGGAGGCCGCCATCCAGCTCCGCCGGCGGAAGTTCGAGGTGACGCTCGTCTCGAACCGGCCCCGGCTCTTCGTGTACCCCACCTCGATCTGGGTGGTGACCGGCGAGAGGCGCCTCGACCAGGTCACGCTCGATCTCGCCGACCTGGCGCGCCGCCACGGCTTCGCCTTCCGGACGGGGACGGTCCAGTCGATCGACGCGGCCGGCCGGGCCGCGGTGGTGGACGGCGAGCGGCTCGCCGCCGACCACCTCGTCGTGGCGATGGGCGGCGACAAGCTCCGGCCCAAGGGCGCGGAGCACACCCACACCATCTGCGGCGCCCCGGAGCAGACGGAGCGCCTGCGCGACGCGCTCGCGGCCCGGCTCGCCCGCGGGAGCGGGCGGATCGCCATGGGGTTCGGCGGGAACCCGAAGGACCCTTCGGCCGTGCGCGGCGGTCCGGCCTTCGAGCTCATGTTCAACGTGGACACGCTGCTCCGGCGGCGCGGCCTGCGCGACCGGTTCGAGCTGACCTTCTTCGCCCCGATGGCGAGCCCGGGCGCGCGCATGGGCGAGAAGGCGGTCGGGGCGATCCAGGGCATGTTCGGCCGGCTCGGGATCGGGATGCGCTTCGGGAAGAAGATCTCCTCGTTCGAGCCGGGCGGGGTCGGCTTCGAGGACGGCTCGCGGCTGGAGGCCGACCTGGTCGTCTTCGTGCCGGCCGGGGAGGGGCACGCGGTGGTGAAGGCCTCCGCCCTGCCGCGCAACGAGGCCGGCTTCGTGAAGATCGACGGCGGCTGCGCCGTGCCCGGCTTCCCGGGGGTGTGGGCGGTGGGCGACGCGGCCGCGCTGGAGGGGCCGGACTGGCG
>DATIUR010000088.1:0-10433 GCA_035466675.1 Anaeromyxobacteraceae bacterium
CGTCCACGCCTCGTGAACCCGGACGGCGGCCGAGCGCGCGTCGCCCACCAGGGCGTCCGGGACGTAGTCCGGGTCCGGCTCTCCCGCGCGCGGCAGCACCAGCAGGTCGCGCGCGCGCGTGGCGGCGACGTAGACGAGCCGCCGCCGCTCCGCCGCCGCGTACCTCCCCTCCCGCCCGAGCAGGCCGCCCCCCTCCGGCTCCTCCCACTCGAGCCCGTCGAGGCTCATGGCCCAGGCCGAGCCGGTCCGCTCCACGAACCACTGCGCGGTCCGGTCCCGGGTGGCGAGGGTCGCGCGCGCGTCCCACCAGACCGCGATGGGGAACTCGAGCCCCTTGGCCTGGTGGACGGTGAGGATCTGGACGGCCTCGCCCCCCACCGGCCGCGGCGGATCGAGCGGGACCGGCTCCAGCGCCCAGGCGCGCAGCCGCGCGGTCGCCCCGTCGTAGTCGAGCCCCTCGGCCGCGGCCAGGCGCTCCAGCTCCGCGCACAGCTCGCGCAGGCGCTCCAGCCGCTGCGCGCCGTTCGGGCCGAGGGCCACGGCGCGGGCGAGACCGGTCCGCTCGAGCAGGTCGCGGGCCGTCTCGCCGGGCGGTCGCCGGAGGCGCCGCCGGCGGAGGTCGAGCACGACCTCCCGGGCCGCGCGGGCTCGCTCCGCGCCATCGGCCGCGCCGGCACCGGCGTCGCCGGCCCGGGCGGCCGGCCCCCCCCGCGCCGCCCGCTCCGCGGCCAGGTCCCGGTGGTCGAGCGCGAAGAAGGGCGCGGCGAGGAGCGCGGCCTGGGCCACGCCGTCGTCCCGGTCGGCCACGGCCCGGAGCGCGAGCAGGAACCGGCGGTGCAGCGGGTCGTCCAGGAACAGGGTGCCGCCGCGCGCGGACCAGGGGATGCCCAGGCGGTCGAGCGCGGCCAGGAGGAGCGGGACGTTGACCGTGGAATGGGCCAGCACCGCCACGTCCCCGTACCGCGCCGGCCGGGGCCCGCCGCCGGCGGGGTCCACCACCGTCTCGCCGCCCGCGCCGCCGCCCGCCGCGCGCCGGATCCAGGCGGCCAGCACCTCCGCCTCGCGGGCGCGGTCCGCCGCGGCGCTCCCCGCGGCGGTCGAGAAGGGGAGCACGGCCACGCACGCCTGCCGCGTCCCCTCCCGCCCCTTGCCCAGCCGCTCGTTCGCGACCGTCCCGGCCTCGGCGTCGAAGGCGGCGGCGCCCGGCGGCGCGGTGCCCAGGATGGCGTCCATCCGCGCGTTCAGGTGGTCGAGCAGGGCCGGCTCCGTCCGGAAGGAGGCCGTGAGCGAGGCGACGAGGTGCGGCCCCCTCGCCACGATCTCCCGCACCGCCTGGTAGACGGCGACGTCGGCGCGGCGGAAGCGGAAGATCGACTGCTTCGGGTCGCCCACCAGGGTGAGCTTCCCGGGGGCGAGCGCCACCTCGCGCCAGGCGGCGGCCCGCGGCGACGCCTCGCACAGGTAGAGGACGATCTCGGCCTGGAGGGGGTCGGTGTCCTGGAACTCGTCCACGAAGACGTGGTCGAGGAGCCGCTGCATCTCGCCCCGCACCGCCAGGTCGCCGCGGAGGAGGTCGCGCAGCTTCACGAGCAGGTCGAGCTCGTCCAGGGCGCGCCGGCGCGCCTTCACCTTCTCGTAGGCCGCCGTCACCGCCGGGAACGCCCGGACGAGCCGGGTGGCCAGGAAGCGGTGCAGGGGGCGCTGGATCCGGTCGCGGAGCGCCTCGCCGCCGTCCCCGCGCCAGGCCTTCCAGGCCTCCCAGCCGGCCCGGTCGCCCGGGAAGTCCCGCTTCATCCGGAGGTCGCCGCCGCGGGGCGCGCGCGACACGAGCCGGCCGATCTCGCGGTGGATCTCCAGCGGGTCGTGCAGCGTCGCGGTCCGGCCGAGGTGGGCCGCGGCGGCCGCCAGGAAGCGCGAGCCCCTGCCCGTTCCCCGCGAGGCGCGGGCCCGGTCGAGGAAGGCCTCCACCGCCGCGCGCAGCTCGGCGAGGTCGAACGGCGCCGGCGGCCGGTCGGGCGGCGGGACGTCGCGCTGGAGGAGGAAGCCCCGGAGGAGCGCGTCCAGCCCGTGGCGCGCCTGCCAGGTTCCCTCGCTCGACTCCACCCGGATCTCGGCGGCGAGGGCGCCGCGCAGGGCCTCCTGCGCCTCGTCGGCCTGCTCGCGGGTGCAGGAGGCGCCGGCCAGCTCCTCGGGGAGCCGCCCCGCCTCGGCCGCCCGCAGGAGGAGGTCGAAGGTCTCGCGGTGGAGCGGACCGGCGTCCTCCACCACCTGGTAGGACGGGCTGAGCCTCGCCTCCACCGGGAAGCGGCGCAGGAGCCGGTCGGCGAAGCCGTGGATGGTCCCGAGGAAGGCGGTGTCGGCGTCGGCCAGGGCGCGGGCCAGCAGGTCGCGGCGCCCGGGCGGCGGACCCCTGGCCAGCTCGGCCAGGAGCCGTTCCCGCACGCGCAGCCCCAGCTCGCCGGCCGCCTTGCGCGTGAAGGTCACCGCCGCGATGCGGGAGAGGGGGACGCCGGGCGAGCCGTCGGCGGGCGCCACCAGGCCGACCAGCCGGTCCACGAGGAGCGTGGTCTTGCCGGTGCCGGCGCCCGCGTCCACGAGGAGGTTCACCCCGCGCGCGGCGACCGCCCGGTCGCGCTCGGCCTGGTCGGGGGCTCGGCGCTCCGGGCTCACCGGTCCCCCTCCCCGCCGCTCGCCTTCAAGGCGAGGAAGGCCGCCACCGCGCCGCCGGCGCCCGGGCGGGCGGCCGCGGCGCGGGCGGGAACGGCGTCGCCGCAGACCGGCCGGAACGGGCAGAGGGCGCAGTCCTCCGGCTCGGGCGTGGGCGGGAAGGCCCGCTCGGCGAGCAGGCTCGCCGAGAGCGCCAGCCACCCCCGGGCGGCGCGCTCGAGCGCCTGCTCGTCCGCGCCCCGGAAGGCGCGCTCCTCGCCGGTGCGGGCGTAGACGTAGGCCGCCGCCAGCCGCTCCGGGAGGCCCCAGCTGCGGGCGAGCCCGCGGGCCACCAGGGCGTAGAGGCCGATCTGCACGTCGCGGACCGGGGTGGGACCCGCCTCCTCGCCCGTGCGCGGGTGCGCCCTGCCGGTCTTGAGATCCCGCAGGAGCGCGTGCTCCCCCTCCACGTCGATCCGGTCCATCCGGCCCCGCACGTGCAGGGGCCGGCCGCCCGCGTCGAGGACCACCGCCTCGGGGCGCCCGAAGCTCCGCTCCACCGCGACGAACCGCGAGAGGGGCAGCTCCCAGTCGTGCTCGAGGAAGCTCGCCACGTCGGCGAGGAGCCGGCTCCGCTCCCGCTCCCGCACGCCGCGTCCGACGAGCGGGTAGGTGGCGAGCAGCGCGGCCAGGGCGTCCTCGGCCAGCTCGCGGGCCCGCTTCTTCCACTCCGGGAGCGACCGCTCGCGGGCCACGAAGGCCGGGCCGTTCTCGCGGTAGAAGACCTCCATCGCGTCGTGGAAGAGCGTGCCGTAGCGGCGCGCGTCGAGCTCGCGGAGCGCGGGCGGGCCGGGCGGCTCCTCCCAGCCCAGGATGCGGGAGCGGAGGAAGGCGAGCGGGCAGTGGAGGAGCCTCTCCAGGGCCGAGGCGGAGATGGGCCTCGCCGGATCGAGCCCGGGCAGGGGCGGGAAGGGGCCCTCCGGGCCGAGGACGCCGTCGGCCGGCCCGAGCCCGGCGGGCTCGCGGAGCGCCAGGATGCGGCCGAGGTCGAGGTGCGGAGCGCTCGTCCAGGAGGAGAGGACCTCGCCCCGGGCGGCGGCGCGGTCGAGCCGGGCCGCGTCCGAGACCGGCCGCTCGAGGCGGAACGCCGCCGCCGCGGCCCGCGCCGGGCCGAACGAGGTCCGGGAGAGGGAGCGGAGGCCGGGGATGACCGCGCCCGGCTCGACGGGGTCGGGCCGTCCCAGCGCCGCGCCCGCCTCCAGCAGGAGCGAGGAGACCTCCCGCTCGCTCCGGTCGAGGTCGCTCCGCGGCGCCGAGAGGGCGACGGCGCGCGACGCCCCGCGCACCGCCCGGTCGAAGGCGTGGAGCTGGGCCAGGGCGCGGTCGGCCGAGGTGGGCACGCGGCGCGGGTCGGCCTCCTCGCGGAGCCGGTCCGGCAGGACCGGGTCCTCCGCGGCGCGGGCGGGCAGCGAGCCCTCGGCGAGACCCAGGATCCGGACCGCGCCGAACTCCAGCCCGGCCGCGCCGGCGAGGGTCCCCACGTACACCGCCGGCTCGCCGAAGCGCGCGGCGGGGACGCGCAGGGCGAGGAGCCGCTCCCGGACGACCTCCAGCGCGTCGGGCCCCCGGAGCGAGGCGACCAGGGCGTCGGCGCAGGCCGCCTCGAGCGGGCCGGAGAGGAGCGCGCGCACCGGGGTCCCCGGGTCCGGGTCGAGCAGCCAGTCCTGCATGAAGCCGAGCAGGGCCGGGGCGATCTCGGAGAGCGGCCGGCCCTCCAGCACGAGCCGGCAGAGGCCGACGAGCGCGTCGAGCGCGGGCCGGACGGCGCGCAGGGCCCCGAGATCCGACCGGGCGCGGCCCACCTCGTGCTCCTCGGCCGCCGGGTCCGCCTCGAGCCGCGCCAGCTCGGCCTCGAGCGCGGCCTCCCGCGCGCGGGCGCGATCCAGCCAGAAGAGGGCGCCGTCCCGGTCGGCGGCGCTCCCGCCCACCGTGCCGAGCGACCAGGCGAGCTGCGCCGCGTCGCCGTGGGAGAGGTGGCCCGGCTCCTCCCGCTCCGCCCGCAGCGCCGGGAGGAGGGCGGCCAGCGCCTCCGCCGGCAGGAAGCCGGCCAGGGCGTCGACGAGGGCGAGGGTCCGGGCCCCGCCCGCGAGCGAGACGGCCGGCAGCCCGCCCGCCACGTGCACGGGGAGCGCGCCGTCCTTCCAGGGAAGGCGGGAGAGGCGCGCGGCCACGAGCCCGGCCAGCGGGTCCAGGACCGGCACGAGCACCGCCATCTCCTCGAGCGGCGTGCCGCGCTCGAGCACCTCGCGGGCCACCCAGCCGGCGGCCGCCTCGATCTCGGCCTCCGGCCCGGAGTGCTCCTCGAGCGAGACCGTCCCGTCCGGGCCCGCGCTCCGGGGACGGGCCGGGTCGGCGAGCCGCTCCGGCGGCGCGAAGAGGAAGCGGGCCACGAGGTCGCGCTCGGTCCGCGAGGCCTCCGGCGCCGGGGCCGCCTCGAGCGCATCGCGCGCGCCCGCGCCGAAGAGCGCAGCCACCCGCACGAGGTGCCGGTCGCGGAGGGGGCGGGCGGCCAGCAGCGCCACGGTCGTTCCGGGGAGGGCGCGGACGAAGCGGGCCTCCACCGCGGTCTCCCGCCCCGTCACCGCGGCCAGGACCGGTCCCGTCTCCGGCCGCGCCCCGGCCTCGAGCAGGTCCGCGGCCTCCGAGAGGATGCGCGCGGCGGTGAGGCTCCGTCCGGCCGCCGCGTCGAGATGGCGCCAGAGGAGGGCGAGGTCGCGCCAGCGCGCCCCGGTGGCCGGCAGCCGGTCCGGCGCGAGCCCGGCCGACTCGAGGTCGCCGATGGCGGCGGCGAGCGCCTCCGGCCAGCCCGGCGCCTCGCGCAGCAGGCGGAGGTCGAGGTGCTCGAGCGGCAGGTCCTCGCCGAGGAGGGCCCGCAGCCGCGAGGGGCGGAGCGACTCCTCGCCGCGGCGGAAGACGCGCCCGGCCTCGCCCAGGATCTCTCGCGCCAGCGTGCGGGAGCCGACGAGCCGCAGGCCGGCCAGCGCCGCGCCGCGGCCCGAGCGGACCAGGGCGCGCCGGAGCGAGTGGGCGTGGCGCTCGCCCGGCACGAGCGCGGTGCGGAGCGGCAGCGCCCCCTCGGCCGGCAGCGCGGCCACCGCGTCGGCCCACTCGGACGGGTCCCGGAGGACGGGATGGGGGTTCCCCATGGATGCGGGGAGTGTACCCGGGGGGACGGACGGGATGTGCGGCGCGGCTCGCCCGCGCCGCAGGAACGGTGGCAGCGCAACGCCCGGCCGTCGGAGATCCCCGCGCTCCCGTGGCCCGACATCCACCCACGGGCCCCGCGGGGGAGGCGTTCCCCTCGGCGCTCCGCGGCTCGAAGGGCAGGGTCCGGCCGCCGCTCACGTCCGCTCCCGCCGGCATCGACGCCCTGCCAGCACGCGGCGGTGTACCTCTCATCGCAGCGGCTGGACCGGCGCCGCTGCCGGTCCGATCCCCGACCGAAGAAGCCCTTCCGCGCTCGAACGCTCCGCGCCTGCGGGCAACGCCCCCCGCGGGTCCCTGTCCCGCCGGCGGCTGCGATGGCCGGCGCGGCGAGGCCCGGGGCCGCGCCGCGCAGCGAGCCGTCGGCGAGGGCCTGCCGGTTCCCTGGCAGCTGCGGTGCAACGCATGTCCAGCCGCTGCCTTCCGGCCGTACGCGCCCGGCTGGTTTGCGTTGCCGCAGGGGTTCCGGGCACGCGGAGACGGTTCCGGTTTCGGCGGCGACGGTCCGCGCCCCGGCGAGCAAGCGCGCGGGCCCGGGCTCGTCCGCGCCGACGTCGGGGACGGTTACCGGCGGAAGGCTCGCCGTCGAGACGCGGCGAGCGATCGGGCCTCGGGCAAGGTCCCGAGTGTTTCAGGATCAAGATCGGTCGTCTAGCGCCCGGCCGGCCCCTCGCCCAGCTCGCCGCGGAGCGCCTGCATCTCCTCCGGGCGCTCCCCCCGCCAGCGGAGGTCGTCGAGACCCTCCTCGAGCGGCGCGTCGGTGCGGAGCGCGGCGAGCGTCCGGTAGAGGGCCGCCTCCTCGCGGTGCGCCCGCAGGCTCGCGGCCAGGCCCGCGGCGCCGCGGACCTCCACCTCCCAGGCGCCCGCGTCGTCGGGAATGGATTCCAGGCGCCCGTAGCGGCCGAGCACCCGCGAGGCCGACCGCTCGCCCCAGCGCGGCAGGCCGGGGATCCCGTCCGCCGCGTCGCCCACCAGCGCGAGCCAGTCCGGGATGGATCCGGGGCCGACGCCGAACCTCTCGCGGACCCCGTCCTCGTCCAGGATCCGTCGGCGCATCCGGTCGAGCGCCACCACCCGGCGGCCGCGGACGCACTGGGCCAGGTCCTTGTCGGGGGTGCAGAGGAGGACCTGCTCCACCTCCGGCATCGCGGCGAGGCGGGCGGCGGCGGTGGCGAGCGCGTCGTCCGCCTCGAGCTCGACCATGGGCCAGACGACGAGGCCGAGCGCGCCGGCGGCCCGCTCGGCGAGGGGGAACTGGGCGAGCAGCGCCTCGGGGACGCCGTCGGCGGTCTTGTACCCGGGGAAGAGCCGGTTGCGGAAGGACTCGATCACGTGGTCGAAGGCGACGGCGACGTGTGTCACGCCGTCCTCGCGCAGGAGCGCCCGGAGGGAGCGCAGGAGCCCGCGGGTCGCGCCCACCTCGCGGCCCCCGGGGCCGGTGGCGGCCGGCGCGCCGAAGTGGGCGCGGAACAGCTCGTAGGTGCCGTCGACGAGGTGGACCTTCACGGCGGGCTCCCGGGGGCGAAACCGTCGTACCCCCTGCGCGGGGCGCGCGGCAAGGAAACGCGCCCGCCCGCGGACCGGCGCGCGCCGCTCCCGGGGTATCGTCGCCGCGGAGCCGCGCGTGGGAGCGAACGGAGAATGGCACGCCCTCGAGGCCGGCGAGGCCCTCGAGCGGCTGGGCAGCGGGCCGGCGGGCCTCTCCCCGGCCGAGGCGGAGCGGCGCCTGGCCGCGTCCGGGCCGAACGAGATCGAGCGGGCCGAGCCCGTCTCTCCCTGGCGCATCCTCCTGGCGCAGCTCCGGAACGTCCTCGTCGTCATCCTGCTGGCCGCGACCGGCCTCTCGGCGGCGCTCGGGCACGGGCTCGAGTCGCTCGTCATCGCCGCCATCGTCCTCCTGGCGGTGGCGCTCGGCTTCGTGCAGGAGTACCGGGCCGAACGGGCCATCGACGCGCTGCGCAGGCTCGCCGCGCCGGCGGCCACGGTGATCCGCGGAGGCGCGGAGCGGCGCATCCCGGCCCGCGAGGTGGTGCCGGGAGATCTCCTGGTGCTGCACACCGGCGACCGGGTGCCGGCCGACGGGCGCGTCGTCGAGTCGGTCAACCTGAAGGCGGACGAGGCGGCGCTCACCGGGGAGTCGGTGCCGGTGGAGAAGCAGGCGGGGGCGCTGCCGGCGGGCTCCCTGCCGGTGGGCGACCGGCGGAACATGGTCCACGCCGGCACCTCGGTCGCCTACGGGCGGGGGCGAGCGCTGGTGGTGGCCACCGGCATGGCCACCGAGTTCGGGCAGATCGCCCGGATGTTCCAGGCGGTGGAGCCGGGGCGCACGCCGCTCCAGAAGAACCTGGACCGGGTCGGCTCCGCGCTGGCCAAGGCGGCCCTGGGCGTGGTTGCGCTCATCGTGACGGCCGGCCTCCTGCGCGGGCAGCCCCTGGTCGAGATGATCCTGTTCGGCATCGCGCTGGCGGTGGCGGTCGTGCCCGAGGCGCTCCCGGCGGTGGTGACCATCTCGCTCGCCATCGGCGTGCAGCGGATGGTGCGCCGCAACGCCCTCATCCGCCGTCTCCCGGCGGTGGAGACCCTGGGGAGCACCTCGGTCATCTGCTCGGACAAGACCGGGACGCTCACCCGGGACGAGATGACGGTGCGCCGCCTCCACGTGGCCGGCGAGACCCTGGCGGTGACCGGCGCGGGGTACGAGCCGTCGGGGACGTTCACCCGCGGCGGGCGCCCGGTGGAGCCGTCGGCTCCGCTGAACGCCCTGCTCGAGGCGGGCTGCCTCGCCTCCGACGCCACGCTCTCGCGCGGCGAGGAGGGGCGCGGCTGGCGCATCGCCGGCGACCCGACCGAGGGCGCGCTGGTGGTGGCCGCGGCGAAGGCCGGCATCCGGAAGGCGGCGCTGGAGGCCGAGCGCCCCCGGGTGGGCGAGATCCCGTTTTCCTCCGAGTCGAAGCGGATGACGACCCTCCACCGGACCGCGAAGGGCGTCACGGCCTACGCGAAGGGCGCGCCCGAGGTGCTGCTCCCCTCGTGCGACGCCGCCCTCGGGCCCTCCGGGCCCGTCCCGCTCGACGATGCGGGACGGGACGCGCTCTTCCAGGTGGCGCGCGGGATGGCCGCCGACGCGCTGCGCGTCCTGGCCGTGGCGAGCCGGGCGGACGCCACGCCCGGGAACGCCGAGCGGGGGCTCACCTTCCTCGGGCTCGTCGGCATGATCGACCCGCCGCGGGACGAGGTGCCGGACGCCATCGCCCGGTGCCGGGAGGCCGGCATCCGGCCCCTCATGATCACCGGCGACCATCCGGAGACGGCCCAGGCGGTGGCGCGGGAGCTCGCGCTCCTCGGGCGCGGCCGGGTGGTGACCGGGCGCGAGCTGGACGGGTGGGACGAGGATCGGCTCCGGGGCGAGGTGGAGGACGTGGACGTCTTCGCCCGCGTCTCGCCCGCCCACAAGCTGCGCGTGGTCGAGGCCCTGCAGGCGAACGGACGCGTGGTGGCGGTGACGGGCGACGGCGTGAACGACGCGCCCGCCCTGCGGAGGGCGGACATCGGGGTGGCCATGGGCCTCACCGGGACCGACGTCTCGCGCGAGGCGGCCGACATGACCCTCACCGACGACAGCTTCGCGTCGATCGTGGCCGCCGTGGAGGAGGGGCGGCAGGTGTTCGGCAACGTCAAGAAGTACCTCATGTACCTGCTCTCCTCGAACATCGGCGAGATCGGGCTCATGGCCGGGGCGGTGCTGCTCGGCCTCCCGCTCCCGCTCACCGCGGTGCAGATCCTGTGGGTGAACCTGGCCACCGACGGGCTCCCCGCGCTGGCGCTGGCGGTGGACCCGCCCGAGGCGGACCTGATGCGCCGCGGGCCGCGGGACCCGCGCCGGGGCATCTTCACGAGGCCGGTGGTGGCGCTCATGCTCGCCGGGGGCGCCTGGTCCACGCTCGTCAACGTCTCGCTCTTCGCCTGGCTGCTCCGCGCGGGGCGCGACCTGGAGGAGGCGATGGCGATGACCTTCGTGTCGCTCGTCCTCATCCAGTTCGTGAAGGCGTACGCCTACCGCTCCGACCACGCCTCGGTGCTCCAGGCGCCCCTCGCCAACCGCTGGCTGAACGCCGCGGTGGGCGGGGAGCTGGTCGTGATCGGGCTGGTCGTGTACCTGCCTCTTCTCCAGGCACCGTTCGGCACCTTCGCCTTCGGGGCCGCCGACTGGCTCGCGGTCGGCCTGGCCGCGGCCAGCATCGCCCCCGTCCTCGAGGCGGCGAAGTGGGCGGTGCGGCGGGGGTGGCTCGGGGAGGCGGGCTGACGGCCCGGCGGGACTTGCTGGATGCCGGGGCTCTTCCCGGACAGGGCTGCCTAGGCGGCCACCCCGATCCTGGGGTGTAATCGTCGCTGCGACGACGCGAGGAGGCGGCGGGTGACGGGACGGCCGGTGCGTGTGCGAGCTCGCGACGCGGCGCTCGTGGCCGTAGTCGCCGCCCTCTTCACGGTGGGCGGGCTCTGGATGGCCGTTTTCGCCGAAGGAG
>DATIUR010000089.1:0-8638 GCA_035466675.1 Anaeromyxobacteraceae bacterium
GGCCTCGTCCCGGACACGGCCGAGCCGGAGGAGCAGCTCCTCGATCTCGAAGGGCTTCTGGACGTAGTCGCGCGCCCCCTCCCGCATGACGGTCACCGCGTCCTCCGCGTCGGCGAAGGCGGTCATGAGCACCACGCCGGCGTCGGGCTGGACCGCCCGGGCGCGGCGGAACACGGCGATCCCGTCCAGGCCGGGCAGCCGCACGTCGGTGAGGACGAGATCGTACGCTTCGCGCTCGAGGGCGCTCGCGGCGGCGGTCCCGTCGGCGCACTCCACGACCTCGTATCCCGCCTCGGCAAGGGCGTCCCGGACGGTGATCCGGACGATGCGATCGTCCTCGGCGAGCAGGAGCTTCACGGGCCCGAAGTGTACCGCCGGGACCCCGAGGCACCAACCGCCGGGTCCGGGCCGTCCGCCTGCCGGTCAGCCCGTCCGGTAGAGCCCCCGCTCCCGGACGTACTCGAGCACGCGCCGCGGCACGAGGCCCGACACGTCCTCGCCCCGGGCGATGCGCGCCCGGATCTCGGTGGAGGAGACGTCCGGCAGCGCCGGCGCGCCGGTGCCGGCGTGGCCCTGCCGCCCCACCACCACGATCCGCGCCAGCTCGCGCACGCGGTCGAAGCGGTACCACCTGGGCAGGTCGGCGAGCACGTCCGCACCGACCACCAGCGCGAACGAGAGGTCCGGGTGCTTGGCGGCGAGGTGCTCCAGCGTCCGGGCGGTCTTCCCGACCAGCGGGTCGTCCGCCAGCTCGGCCTCGGCGGTGCACACGTGCAGGCCGCGCACGGCCCGCGCCGCCAGCTCGCACATCCGCACCCGGTCCTCCCACGGTGCGAGCGCCTTGCCGAACGGGTGCCGGTAGGAGGGCAGGAGCCACGCCTCCGCCACCCCCTGCGTCTCGAGCACCCAGTAGGCGGCCATGACGTGCGCCACGTGGGGTGGGTTGAAGGACCCGCCCAGCAGGGCGATCTCGCGGCCGGCGGCCACGCTCACCTCACCGTCATCTTGCCGCGCGACCCGAAGGGCAGCCGCACGCGGCGCAGCTCCGCCCCGTCGGTCCCGTGGACCACCAGCTCGAGCTCGTGGGCCTTCACCTCGAGCAGGCCGAAGGTGGCCGGGTGCCCCGCCGGCGCGGGCTCCCGCAGGTGCCCGGGCGTCACGAAGAAGCGCGGCCCGATCTGGACGAGCGCGGCGTCGGAAGCGTTGCCGTGGAAGAGCAAGGTGGCGTTCCCGATGTCCTCGCGGTCCAGGTTGGCCTTGTCGTGGACGAGGCAGCAGATCTGCCCGGACACCATCTCCATCAGCTTCCAGGGCGCGCCCCGGTGGATCTCCGGGCAGGCCCGGCTCGCCACGCGCACGATGCGGCCCTCGAGGGGGTCGGCCTTCCGCCCCGCCTCCCGCTCCAGCGCGCTCTCCACCGCGGCCAGGAACTCGAGGTCGTCCTGCGGGACCGGCGCGCCGCGCGAGGCCCCCCGCCGGCGGGCCATGGCGGCGTCCACGTCGGCGTAGCGCCCGCCCAGGAAGAAGACGCGCTCCGCCCCGGCGCGGGCGAACAGATCCAGCGCGCGCTCGAGCGCCGCCACGTTGCCGAAGCTGTCGCTGGCGAGACCGATCCGCAACGAGAGTCGCGACCTTTCCCCCCCCGGAGGCGAGACTAGCTCAGTCCCGGTACAGGAGGTAGCCGAGGCGCCTGCGGGCGAAGGCGCGCTCCTCGGGTGCGAGGGCGCGGGTCGTCTCCTCCACCGTCGCACCCGACTCGATCGCCTCCCGCTCGCGCGCCGACCCGCACAGGAGATCGAAGGCCGGCACGTCCTCCACGAACTCGTAGGGCTCCTCGCGCCAGGCGAAGCGGGCCGGATCCTGGCGCCGCGCGTGGACGACGCAGGCGAGGCCGGTGCGGAAGGGACGGAAGGCCCGCGCGTCCGTCACGAACAGCTCCACCCCGTGGCAGCGCCGGCCGGCGTGCTTGTCCCAGGTCGGGACGAAGCTGGCCGGACGGAACCGGACGCCGGGGAGCCGCTCGCGGGCGAGGTCCTCGGCCAGGCGCGCGCCGTCGAGCCAGGGGGCCCCCATCCACTCGAACGGGCGGGTGGTCCCGCGGCCCTCGGAGAGGTTCGTGCCCTCGAGGAGGCAGGTGCCCGGGTAGACGAGCGCGGTCTCCGGCGTGGGCATGTTGGGCGACGGGATCACCCAGGGGAGACCGGTCTCGCGGAAGAGCAGGCCGCGCCGCCAGCCCTCGCAGGCCACCACCTCGAGCTCCAGGTCGAGCCCGCGCTCCGCCCGGAAGAGCAGCGCCAGCTCCCCCACCGTCAGGCCGTGACGGACGGCCAGGTCGTGCAGGCCGCAGAAGCTCTCGAAGCCGGGGCGCAGCCGCGGACCCTCCACCGCCACCCCGCCGACGGGGTTCGGGCGGTTGAGTACCACGAAGCCGATCCGCGCCGCCGCGGCGGCCTCCATGCACAGCAGCATGGTGGCCTGGTAGGTGTACCAGCGCGCGCCGACGTCCTGGACGTCGAAGACGAGGGCGTCGAGCCCGCGGAGCGCCTCCGGCGACGGGCGGAGCGAGGCGGCCGTCCGGCCGTAGAGCGAGTGGACCGGCACGCCGGTGCGCGGATCGCGCTCGCCCTCCACGGCGGCCATGTACTGCGCGTCGCCCCGGACCCCGTGCTCCGGGCCGAGGAGCGCGGCCAGCCGGACCCCCGGCGCGCCGGCCAGGAGATCGGCCGCGTGGGCGAGCCGCCGGTCCACCGCGGTCGGGTTGCAGACGAGGCCGACGGTCCGGCCCCGCAGCAGCCGGAAGCGGCGAGCCGCGAGGATCTCGAGGCCGGTCCGCACGCCCGCCCGGCTGGCGCGGCGGGGGGAACGCGAACCGGAACGCATGGCGTCCGGCCTTCGCACCATGCGAGGTTTCTACCGCACCGGGGCGACCTCCACGAGTTCCGGGCGGCGCGCGCATCGAACGGTGGCGCCCGCCCCTCCGGCTCTGGTACACGGGCGGGCGTGACCGCCGCCTCCGCCCCGAGGTTCCGCCCGGTCCGGCTCGCCTTCCTGGCGGCCGCGGTCCACCTCGTCTTCGACTGGCTCGGGAGCCGGATCGAGGCGACCACGCCGCCCTACCTCCTGCTGCGTTACGCGTCCGAGGTGTTCCGCGAGATCCTCGACCCGGTGGGCGTGGCCGTGGCCGCCTCCCTGGTCCAGGGCGCCATCGCGGTCCTCATCGGAGCCGCCTTCGAGCAGCGGCCGGCCGGGCGCCGGGCGGTGCCGCTGGCGCTGGCCCTGTGGGGGCTGTGGATCCTCTCCGGCGGCCTGCTCGAGCTCGTCTACCTCTCGGCGCCCTGGCCCGTCGCGCTCGGGAGCCTCGCCGCGGGCCTGCCGCGGGCGGCGGCGGTGGCCTGGCTCGTGGACCGGATGATGCCGGCCGCGCCCGCCGGGGCCTGAGGGGAACGGCTACTTCGTGCTCGGCAGCAGCGGCCGGAGCGCCCGCTCCTCGCGCCCTTCCAGCGCGCGGGCGTTCGCCTCCGCCCAGCGGGCCTTCGCCGCGTCGCCGTTCCGCGCGTGGAACTCGGCAAGGTCGCGCCACGGCCCGGGGCGCCCCGAGCCGGCGGCCAGCGCCTCGAGCTCCCGCTCCGCCTGGGCGAGCCGCCCGGCCCGCTCGTAGAGGCCGGCCAGCCGGGCCCGGGCGGCGGCGTCGTCCGCCCGCTCCGCGCGCAGGCGCTCCAGCTCCGCGATGGCGTCGTCGGCCCGGCCCAGGCGCTCCAGGACGAACGCGCGCCGGATCCGGACGTCCGGGTCGGCCCGCAGGAGCAGCGCCTGCGCGTAGGCCGCCGCGGCGGCCAGGTCGTCGCCCTCCAGCTCCGCGAGCTGGCCGCGCAGGACGTGCCCGCGCGGGTTCTCGGGGCGGACCGGCCCCTCGAGCAGCGTGCGGACCTGCGGCAGGTCCTTCCCCTCGAGGAGCAGGAGCTCGGCCAGGTCGAGCCGGGGCAGGTCCCAGTCCGGCGCCGCCCGGACGGCCCGCTCCAGGATCGCCCGCGCCAGCGGCAGGTCGCCCGACTCCCGGGCCGCGCGCGCCTCGCCCATCATGACCTCGGGGGGCGGCTCCGGCGGGCCCGCCGGAGGAACCCGGGCGGTGCTCGGGCTCGCGCAGGCGAGCACGACGACGAGCAGGAGCACGAGGAGGTGGCGGCGCATCGAGCGGATCATAGGCGCGACCGGTCGGGCGGGCGAGGGCGGACGACCATGATGCACACATCGGCGCCCTCCGCCGGAGGTCGGAGGAACGCGCACCCGGGCCCACCGCCGCAGGCGTATCGGGTGGTCGTGGGATGCCGTGGTGAGGCTCGGGATCGGTACGGTGTGTATCGAAGACGGGCCGCTCCGGCCCCCTGGTGATGTCATGAACGAGGTCCGCCTGTCCCTCCTCCTCGCCGCGACTGCGACCCTGCTGGCCTGCAGCCAGCCGGCCGTCTTCCCCACCGCCCCGAGCCAGCTCTCGGTGCCGAACGGGCTGCTGGAGCAGGGGCTCGTGGAGAGCGGGCTGACGTCCACCGACTTCTCGACCTGGTTCAACCAGGACCCCGAGCGTTCCAGCGCCGCGATGGGCGACCTGGTGAGGTGCGCCGTCCCGGGTGGATCCACGCGGACGTGGCAGAACCCGTCCACGGGCGTTCGCTACACCTGGTACGGCGAGATGGGCGTGACCCCGAAGTGGTCCTCCGGATCCCCGTGCACGCCCCTGGAGAAGAAGCTCATCACGACCTGCATCGCCTCCCTCAGGAACAACCGCGTGCTGCCGCCGCCGCGACCGGCTCCTCCGCGGGACCGAGCACCATCTCCCGGCCGGGACGCCGATCGAGCGTCGCAAGGGCTCTTCAGCGCCACGGAGATGTGACGCGCCTACGTCCCGCTCGATCCGTCCGTTGGTCCAGGGGTGGGCGGGTCTGGCGAGGACGTGGCGGACGCCGCGTGCGGCGAGGAGATCGGCCACCGGCCGGGCGCGGAGACGGGGCCGCGGTCGGTGAGGAGGCGTTCCGGCGCCCCGTGCCGGTCCCTGAGGGCGGCGTGCGAGACGAGCCCCCCTCGACGCTGGCGACGGTTACCGATTCGCGCTCCGAACGTGCGAGCTCTGGTGCCCGTCGGCTCCCTCCTGGCGAGCCTCGAGGAACCAGCGGCACGGCACGGGGCGGCGCCAGACGTCGATCGCGCCCGCGGCCGCGGGCGCCACGAGCCGGGGGCGCCCCCCACGCGCAGGGGGGGCGAGTGCAAACCTCCGTTTTCGCCCGCAGGGGGCAACCCCTCGACGCTCCGTCACGCAACGTGACGCGCCCCGTCTCGTACCCGGGTCGCCTGCTCCAGCGATCGCCGGCTCGACCGTGGCGGCCCGGAACCCGACGCGAGCGCAGGGAGAGAAACCATGGATCGACTCATGCCGTCCTACGCACTGGACCTCGAGGTGAAGGAGCTCCAGGCGGCGAAGTACCTGTTCAAGCCGGTGCCGGTCCGCATCCTGATGGTGACGGACGGGTCCGGCTCCTTCGACTCGACCGCGAGCTTCGGCCTCGGCCGAATGATCGCCGCGATGCGGGCCGACCCCTGGTGGTGGGCCCGGTTCGCGATCACCACCGCCCACCGCGGCGCATGCGCGCGGTTCGAGGACCCGGCCGTCCCGCACCACGACGGCTTCAGCTTCGACGTCCTGCCGGCGGGCCTCTCCCTGGCGAGCTTCGACCAGATCTGGCTGTTCGGCGTGCTCGGCGCGGGTTCGGCCATCGGCGCCGCCGAGGTGGCCGCCATCAAGGCGTTCATGGACGGGGGCGGCGGCGTCCTGGCGATGGGAGATCACGCCGAGCTCGGGGCCGGAATGTGCTCGGAGATCCCCAGGGTGAAGGAGATGCGGCGCTGGAAGGCCGGCGGGCCGGCGGGGACCCCGCCGCCGCAGACCGGCACCGCGCGCCACGACACGTGCCGCGAAGGTCCCACGCCCGGCTACCAGTTCGACGACCAGTCGGACGGCGTCCCGCAGCGCATCGACGTGCGGCTCTACCCGGTCTGGTCGGCCGTCCCGTTCCTCGAGCGCAGGCGCCCGCACCCCATCCTGTGCGGGCGAGAGGGCGTTCTCGACGTGCTCCCGGACCACATGCACGAGGGAGAGATCGTCTCGCCCGCGAGCGTGGCGGGGAATCCCGACTGGCCCGGCGGCGCCGGGCCGGAGGTGATCGCCTGGGCGACCGTGATCGCGCACACCAACACGGACGGCTTCGGGCCGGTGGACGGGAAGCGGTTCGGCGTGCTCGGAGCGTACGACGGCCACCCGCGGGGCGTCGGGCGCGTCGCCGTGGACGCGACCTGGCACCACTGGTTCAACATCAACCTGGTGGGTTTCGCGGCGGGCTCGGCCGAGCAGGCCGCCATCCACAACTACTACTGGAACTGCGGGCTCTGGCTGTCGCGCGCCGCCACGATCCGTTCCCTGGCGGTGCGGGCGGCGTACGGCCTGGTGTACACCCCTCCATTCCGCGAGCTCACGGGGGAGGCGCCGCTACTGCTCCTGGGCGGGGTGGCGAAGGACGCCATCGGCCGGCGGGCGTCGCAATGCACCGTGACGGAGTTCGTCCGCGTGCTCTACCCCGAGCGCCTGCGCGAGGCTGTCGGCCCACCCATCCCCGACCCCGGCCCGCTGCGGGGTCCGTACCTCCACGAGGAGTTCGCGCTCGGCGGCGTGATGAGGTCGCTCCTCGAGCGCTTCTCCGGCCTCGATCCGCCGCAGGCGGCTCCCGACGAGGCGGAGGTGGCGAAGCTCGTCGATCAGGGCATCGCGGCCGGCTGGCGGGAGATGGCGGCGTTCGAGCGCGACTCCGCGGCGCGCTTCGAGAAGATCTTCCGGGCGGCGGTTGGCGAGGGGGCCGGTCGGCCTCGGTAAACGGATCCGGGAACCGGGCTTGCCGCCGCCGCTCAGCCGCGCTTGATGCCGAAGTACGAGTAGCCCGCGGCGACGGCGAGCCCGAGCCAGGCCTGGCCGAGATCGGTGAGCGGCTGGACAACCCCGGGGTGCCGGAGGTACCCGACCACGAAGGCCCAGAGCCCGCCGAGGAGCCAGGCGACGAGGTAGATCGCGGCGACGGCCGTGACGAGCTTCACCCTCCCGGCGGATGCACCCTGGCTCAGGGCGCGCTTGAACGGCGGCGTCCCCGGATCCGTCACCGCGAGCTCGGCGATGACGAGCGCGGAGACGAGGCCCCCGGTGAGGGACATCGTGGCCGCCAGCGCCGGCGTGAAGTCGGTGGGCTGGCACCCGGCGGCGGCGACGCAGCCGGCGACGGAGACCGCCACGCCGATCGTGTACACGTGGAGAGCGAGCAGGACGACGGCGACCAAGGAGCCGAAGAACAGCTTCATCGAGAGCCTCCTTCCCGCCACCAGTGTACCGGAGCGGGTCCACTCGGGGCGAAGGTCACGCAGGCCCTGCCGGGTGCACCCACCCAGGAAGGTGGGGGCGCGGATGGCGTCCCGGAGCCCCGTCCGCCGAGTTGAAGGAATCCACTCGTGCCGGCGCATCTTGCAAGGAGAATGGCTCCCAGGGGACGTGAATGGCCCGATCGCGCTCACGGACCCCGGCTCGCGGTCGCGAGGAAGATCGGGAACAGGCGGGTGCCCCGCGCGGTCTCCCTGGTCACCTCGAACACGGTCTCGAAGCGCACGTCCCGGAAGCCGCAGCGCTCGAGCCGCGCCCCGAGGTCCGCCCGGTCGAATCCCCGGTGCCCGGTGAAGCCCGGCCCGTGGAACGATCCGTCCTCGCCATCGAGATCGGCGATGCAGAGGATCCCGCCACCCGAGAGGACCTGGTGGAACGCGCGCAGGATCGCGTCCGTGTCGGGGACGTGGTGGAGCGTCATGAGCGTGCAGACGAGGTCGAAGCGCGCCTCGGGGACCCGCGCGGCGGTGAGGTCGAGCAGCGCCGTCCTCACGTTGCCGAGGCCGCGCGCGGCGATCTTCTCCCTGGCCACCGCGAGCATCTCGCCCGAGACGTCGGCCAGCGTCAGCTCCGCGACGAGCGGCTGGAGGGCGAGGCCCAGCAGCCCCGTGCCGGCGCCGTACTCGAGGACCTTCCGCCCCGAAAGGAAGGGCACGCGCCGCTCGATGGCCGCCGCCACGCGCTCGGCGCGCTCCCGCTTCGAGGCGTCCTCGTCCCAGGTCCTGGCCCGGGCATCGAACTCGCTCGGCGGTGCGCTCATGAGGAGGCCTCCTCGGCGCGTACGTAGCACATCTGCGCGCCCGCGCCGGCCGCGTCGTGCCCGCGTCTACATCCCCGGCAGCCGCGGGATCCGGCCCTGCTTCGAGAGCCGGTAGTACGCCCCCCATCCCTTCTTCATCCAGTGCCCGACGAAGGGCAAGGGGATCATCCTCGCCTTCTCGTCGTCGCGGTAGACCCAGGCGGCGCCGTTCCCGGTGTCCATCAGGCACAGGATGTTGACGTGGCCGGCGTAGCCGGCGCGCTCCGGGCGCCCCTCCTCGACGGCGAGCGCGTTCTCGGCGGCGACCCGGGCCATCACCTCGGCGACGTGGCCCTGCTTGGCGCGCCACTCCGGCCCCTCCAGCGCCGCCGCGTCGCCCACCGCCCATACCCCCGGGAAGCCCGGCACCG
>DATIUR010000090.1:0-7502 GCA_035466675.1 Anaeromyxobacteraceae bacterium
ATCCCTTCACGGGCTGGGCTGGTCGAGCCTCCAGAACGAGATGGCCTGATCACGAAGTCCCGCTCCCCGGCGTCACGAATCCACAGCGCGGACCCGAAGCGCGGCAGAGGGCGGCGTCCAGCGTGGCGAGCCTGGTGCCGAGCGCTTCGGCGAGCGCGACGTACCACGCGTCGTAGGCCGTGAGGTTCTCGCGGAGCTCCCAGACGCGGGGCGCGAAGGGCTCGTACGGGAAGAGGTCGACCGGCAGGGCGAGGAGGTCGGCGTGGGCAAGCGCAGCGGCGTCCGCGGAGATCTCGCCCCTCGCCGCTGCTCGCCGCAGGATGTTCGCGGCCTCCACCGGCATGAGGTGCGGCGCGACGAGCTGCTCCCGCGCCAGGACCTGCTCCGCCCATCTTCCGTCGGGTCCGGCGTCGACGAGCAGCGCCACGGCGGCAGACGCGTCGATGACGATCATCGCCGGCGATCCGCGTCCCGGTGACCGAGGATCGCGGCGGCGGAAAGGCGCGTGCCGGTGCGCTCCTTGCGCTCGGTGATCCTGGCGAGTACCGCCTCGGCGTCCGGACGGCTCGCGAGCTCGACGAGCTTGCCTCTCAGGTACTCCTGGAGCGAACGGCCCGACGCCGCCGCGCGCGATGCGAGCTCGTCGCGGACGCGGTCGGGTACATCCCTGATCGTGACGGAAGTCGGCATGCCGCCATTATGATGCGGATGCATGCAGTATGCAAGCAGAACGGATATGTAACCCGTAGTTTACATCCGATACCGTGCCCTACGGCAACTCCTTCCGCGCTAGGCGGTGAGGACGATCTTCGCCACCTCGGGCGGGAAGCCGAGGCGCATGGGCGGGCCCCAGTAGCCGGTGCCGCGCGACACGAAGATCTGGCCGGCGCGCTCCCCCTCCCGGTGCTCGTGCAGCCCGTGGACGTACGGGTAGACCGCCCCCACGAGCAGGTTGAAGGGGAAGATCTGGCCGCCGTGGGTGTGCCCGGAGATCTGCAGCTCCACGCCCGCCTTCACCGCCTCGCCCACGCCCCGCGGCTGGTGGGCGAGCAACACGAGCGAGCGGTCCGGGTCGCGGCCGGCCAGCGCCGCGCCGAGGTCCGGGCCGTGCCCGCGGTCGCCCCCGAACCGGCCGGCGCTCCAGTCGTGGACGCCGGCCAGGTCGATGGTGGCGCCGCCCGGGTTGGCGTCGCCGAGCGCCACCCGCTCGTTGCGGAGCACGCGGATGCCGAGGCGGGAGAGCTCGGCCAGCCAGGCGGAGACGCCGGAGTAGTACTCGTGGTTGCCGGTGACGAAGAAGACCCCGTGCCGGGCGCGCAGGGTGGCGAGGTGCCCGACGGCCCGGCCCAGCTCGGCCACGCCGCCGTCCACCAGGTCGCCGGTGATGACCACCGCGTCCGGGCGGAGGTCGTTCACCTGCTCCACCACCCTGCGGACCTCGCGCTCCCCGATGGTCGGCCCCACGTGCAGGTCGGTGATCTGCGCCAGGGTGAGGCCGGACAGCTCGCGCGGCAGGCGCGCCAGGCGCACCGGCACCTCGTGGATCTCGGCCGGACCGGTGGCGCTCCGGAAGGCGATGGCCCCCGCGCCTCCCGCGGCGAGCGCGGCGCCGCCCGCCAGGGCCCGGGCCACGAAGAGGCGGCGGGCCGGATCGGCGGGCGGGTCGGAGGCCCGGCGGAGCCACTCGGAGAGCCAGCCGGCGCCGGCCGAGGCGAGGCGGAGGGCGTCGGCCACGAGGAGCGCGCTCACGAGCAGGAAGGCGACGCCGAGCCAGACGAAGGCGACGAGCGGGAGCACCCGCGCCAGGTGGCGACCGGCCATCCGCGCGGCCACCATGCCCGCCGGCAGGCTGACCGCAGCCAGCACGAGCGCGGCGGCGGCGATCCGGCGCCAGGGCCCGGGCAGCGCCGTGTCCCGGACCAGGCGCGCCCACAGGTAGTAGTGCATGCCCCCGAGGAGGGCCAGCGCGATCCCGATGAAGAGCGTGAAGGAGGCGGCGCGCGCCATGGAGCAACGTTTCTAACCCCCGGAGGGGCCGGGCGCCAGGAGGCGCGCGGCCCGCCCCGGGGGCGACGGCTCGATCGCTACCGCATCACCACCCAGGCCAGCTCGGCGTACCGGCGCTCGAGCGCGGTGCGCTCGGCGAAGTACCACCGGTCGAACTTGCGGAGCTTCCCGGGGCGGCCGGCGAAGCGCTCGTGGAACCGGGCGCGCTGGGCGTCGAGCGCGGCCATCTCGGCGCGGATCTGCGCCAGCTCGCGCGCGCGCCAGTCGTGGCGGCGGAGCGACACGGTGCCCGGCCCCCAGCCGAGGTCGCGGCCGTAGCCCGGGCCGTAGCCGGGAACCGGGTGGCCGCACTGCGAGTGGTGGTCGTGCCCGGGCGCGGGCGTGCCGTACGACTGCGGCGGCGCGCGGTCGTCGAATCGGCCGTCCTGGTCGCGCCAGTCGGCGCGGGCGGCGAGCGGCAGGGCCGCGGCGAGCGCGGCGACGATGGCGAGCTTCCTGGCGTCGGTCTTCATGGCTCCTCCGGTTTCTTCGTTTCCCTCCGGAGGAACGACGCGCCGCGGGCCGCCCGTATTCAGGCGGCGGGTCAGGCGCCGCGCGACTCCGGGCGCGCGTCGAGCTTCGCAGCCAGGATGAAGTCGTTTTCGGAGAGGCCGCCCGCGGCGTGCGTCCAGAGGGTGACGTCCACCGTGGCCCAGTGCACCGAGAAGTCCGGGTGGTGCCCCTCGGCCTCGGCCACCTCGGCCATCGCGTTCACGAACCGCATCGCCCGGGCGAAGTCGCGGAAGCGGTAGCGCTTGTGGAGGCGCGTCCTCTCCTCGCGCGCCTCCCAGCCGTCGAGGTCGCGCAGCGCCTCGTCCACCCGATCCGGCGCCATCCGCGGCACGCCGCCCTCGCAGGGGACGCACCTCATGCTCGTCCAGTCCATGGCGCACCGATTACCGGCCGGCGCCGGGGCCGCAACCCCCACCGGGGCCGGGCGGGCCGCTCGGCGCGGAGGGGCCGGCCGGGCTATCCTCCGCCCGCCATGGAACGGACCTTCCTCGCCCTGGGCGCCCTCTCGGGCGCGCTCTCCGTCGCGGCGGGGGCGTTCGGGGCCCACGCCCTGAAGGCGCGCCTCTCGCCCGACCTGCTGGCCGTCTTCGAGACCGCCGCGCGGTACCAGCTGGTCCACGCGCTCGCCATCGCCCTGTGCGGCTGGGCGGCGGCGCGCTTCGGCGGGGCGGCGGCCCTGGCCGGCTGGCTCTTCGCGGCGGGCACGGTGCTCTTCTCCGGGAGCCTGTACGCGCTCTCGCTCTCCGGCATCCGCTGGCTCGGGGCGATCACCCCGCTCGGCGGCGTCGCCCTCGTCGCCGGCTGGATCGCCCTCGCCTGGGCGGCGCTGCGCGGGTAGAGTCCCGGCCCGCATGACCGCGCGCGCGCCCAGGGACCGCTTCCCGTCGTCGATCAAGTACCTGGCCTGGAACGAGGCCGCCGAGCGGTACTCGTACTACGGGATGACCTCGATCCTCGCCCTGCACATGGCGCGGAACCTGGGCATCCCCGAGAACGAGTCGGAGGCGTACTTCCACGTCTTCACCTTCGGCGTCTACTTCATGCCCGTCGTGGGCGCGTGGCTGGCCGACCGGTTCTGGGGACGCTACCGGACCATCCTGTGGCTCTCCTTCGGCTACGTGGCCGGCCACGCCACCCTGGCGCTGTGGGAGAGCGGGGCGGGCCTGGTGGCCGGCCTCGCCCTCATCGCCGTCGGCGCCGGCGGCATCAAGCCGTGCGCCTCCGCCTTCGCCGGCGACCAGATCCCGCCCGAGAAGGAGGGGCTGCTCGCCCGCCTCTACGACCTCTACTACTGGATGATCAACCTGGGCTCGACGCTCGGGACGCTCACCATCCCGCTCCTGCTCGACCACGTGGGCCCGCGCGTCGCCTTCGGGGTCCCCGGGCTCGCCATGGCCGTGGCGCTGGCGATCTTCTGGGCCGGGCGCCGGAGGTACCTGCTCGTGCCGCCCGCCGCCGCGCGCGCGGCCGCCCCGGCCCCCGGGGCCCCGGCCGGAGAAGCGCCCGGTTCCGGCGCGGGGACGGTGCTCCTCCGCATCGTGGCCGTCTTCGCGCCGGTCTCGGTCTTCTGGGCGCTCTTCTTCCAGTACGGCTCGTCCTGGACGCTCCAGGCCGACCGGATGCGGCGCGACGTGCGCGGCTACGTGATCCCGGCCGGGCAGGTCCAGACGCTCGACGCCGCGCTGGTGCTGACGCTCATCCCGCTCTTCGCCACCGTGGTCTACCCCGCCTTCGAGCGCGCGGGCGTGCGGGTCACCGCGCTCCGCAAGATGACGGTGGGGATGTTCGTCACGACGCTCTCCTTCGTCGCCGCCGCCGCCGTGCAGGCGGCCCTGGACGCCGGCGGCGCCCCGCACGTGGCCTGGCAGATCCCGCAGTACTTCTTCCTGGTGGTGGGCGAGGTGCTCGTCTCGGTGACCGCCCTCGAGTTCGCCTACTCCCAGGCGCCGGCCCGGATGAAGAGCCTGGTGATGGGCCTGTGGTACCTGACCATCGCGTCCGGCAGCTTCCTCACCGCGGTGGTGGCCTGGCTGAACCGGTTCCAGGGCGTGGCCTACTTCGTCTTCTTCGCGGCCCTGATGCTGGTGGCCGCCGTCGTCTTCGCCCTGGTGGCCTGGTGGTACCCGGTGTCCGCGGCCCGCCGGTCCGGGGAGGCCGCGTGAGGACCCCCGCGGAGGAGGCGCAGGGCGCCGGCCCCGCCGTCGGGCGCTATCCGCCCCAGGTGAAGTTCATCATCGGGAACGAGGCCTGCGAGCGGTTCTCCTTCTACGGGATGGCCTCCATCCTGGCGCTCTACATGAACGAGCACCTGCTCTTCTCCGAGCGGGACGCCAAGGCCGCCTACCACTACTTCTTCATGGCCAGCTACCTCACGCCGCTCGTGGGCGGGTGGCTGGCCGACCGGTTCCTGGGGCGCTACCGGACCATCCTCTGGATCTCGCTCGCCTACGTCGCCGGGCACGCGGTTCTGGCGGGCTGGGAGACGCGGGAGGGCCTGCTGGTGGGCCTGGCGCTGATCGCGGCGGGGGCGGGCGGGATCAAGCCGTGCGTCTCGGCCTTCGTGGGCGAGCAGTTCCGGCCCGAGCAGCGCACCCTCATCGAGCGCATCTACGGCTGGTTCTACTGGATCATCAACCTCGGCTCCGGCACGGCCAAGCTCCTCATCCCCCTGCTGCTCATGACCTACGGGCCCCGGGTCGCCTTCGCGCTGCCCGGCGTGCTGATGGCCATCGCCCTGGCCGTCTTCTGGGCCGGCCGCCGCCACTACGTCCGCTCGCCCCCCTCCGGGCCCGACCCGCACTCCTTCCTCCGCGTCGTGCGCGACGCCCTGCGGCGGATCGGCACCGGCCGCCCCGGCCAGCACTGGCTCGACCTGGCCCGCGACCGCCACCCGGCCGAGGCGGTGGACGGGGCGAGGGCGGTGTTCCGCATCATGAAGGTGTTCGCCGCGGTGACGCTCTTCTGGACGCTCTTCGACCAGAAGGGCTCGAGCTGGGTCTTCCAGGCGCGCCAGATGGACCTCGTCTTCCTCGGCCGACAGCTCTCCCCCGCCCAGCTGCAGGCGCTGAACCCGTTCCTGGTCCTCGCCCTCATCCCGGCGTTCACGTGGGGGGTGTTCCCGTTCCTGGAGCGCCGGGGACTGTCCCTCTCCCCCCTCCGGAAGATGACGGCGGGCATGTTCGTGACGGTGCTCTCCTTCGTCTCGGCCGCGGCGGTGCAGACCTTCCTGGACGCGGGGCGGATCCCCCACGCGCTCTGGCAGCTGCCGCAATACGTGCTCCTCACCGTCGGGGAGGTGCTGGTCTCGGTGACCGGGCTCGAGTTCAGCTTCACGCAGGCGCCGCGGGCGATGCGGAGCACCATCATGTCGCTCTGGTTCCTGACCGTCTTCCTGGGGAACCTGCTCACCGCGCTGGTGACGAAGCTCGTCCGGCTCGAGGGCGCCGCCTACTTCTGGCTCTTCGCGGCACTCATGCTCGGGGCGGCCATGGTGTTCTCCGCCGTGGCGCGGTCGTACCGGCCGGCGTTCTCGGGCACGCCGTCCCGGTAGGCGACGCGGTTCCCGAGCAGGGCCGGGACGCGCGCACCGGGGGTGAGGATCCCGACCAGGTTCAGCGGATCGGCGGCCGAGACGTCCAGCCGCTCGGTCCCCTCGTGCGGGGTCCGGCGGACCGCCCGGAGGGCGTCCACCGCCTCGGGCAGGGCGAACTGCTCGCCCCCGAAGCCGGCCACGAAGCGCCCGCCGCGCAGGGAGCCTCGCCCCTCCCCGGCCCGGTAGATCCGGACCAGGTCGCGCCAGGGGGGCGGGCGGCTCTCGCGGGCGAGGAGGTCGCGGAAGACGACGCCGTAGCGGCGGAGGTACTGGAGCGCCAGGCGCTCGAGGGCGTCCTGGCCGGCCTGGCTCGGCGCCGGCGGCGCGGTCGCGGCCGGCGCGGGCGACCGGAGGATCGACCAGCGCCCGCCCGCCATGGCGGGCCGCCGCACCACCCGGGCGCGGGCCGGGGGATCGACCAGGGTGCGAAGCCCGGAGAAGCCGTCGCAGGTGGCCACCCCCGCCGACACGAGCTCCCACAGCGCCGGCTCCAGCTCGGCGGGCAGGCGGCCGGTGGCCTGGGCCAGCTCGGAGAGGAACGAGGCGCCGCGGCCGGCGAGCGCCTCGGCGAGCGCCAGGGCCGAGGGGCCGAGCGGCGGAGGAGGGCCGCCCGCGGCGGCGAGGAGCCAGGGCAGGTCGTCGCGCAGGACGAGCGTCACCGGGGCGTTCCGGGTGGGCGCGTTCCGCCGGCGCGGGACCTCCTCGGCCGCGCCCTCGGCCGCGAGCCGGCCCCAGGCGACCTCGCCCTCGAGGCAGAGCCGATCCAGGAGGCCGGGCTCGTAGCCGGCCACCCGCGCCGGCAGGAGGTCGCGCTCCCAGGCGCCCGCGGCGGCGTGGAACCCCTGGAGCTGCCCGACCACCTCGGCGAGCCCGCGCGGCCCGTGGAGCCGCGTCCCCGGGGCCACGTGCTGCCAGCGGCCGAGGAAGCGGAGGAAGTCGGCGGCGGTGGCGGGCTCGATCTCGCGGCGGAGCCGGCCGAGCGTGAGCCGGTGGATGCGGGCGAGAACGCTCCGCTCGCACCAGTGCGGGGCGGCGGGGGAGAAGGGGAGGTCCGACCGGAAGTTCCCGCGCAGGACGAGGCCCTCCGCCTCGAGCCGGAGCAGGGACGCCTCCGCGGTCTCCGGGGGAAGGCCGATCCGGTCGCCCAGCGAGCGGGCGGTGACCGGTCCGAGGCGGGGGATCCAGCCGCGGACCACCGCCAGGGCCGCGGCGTCGGCGTCGGCGGGGACGCGCTCGGAGGGGAGGGGAGGGAGATCGGGGCGGAGGGCCGGCGCGGCGGCCGGCGTCGAGGTCGCGGCCCGGCCGGGCGCGCGCAGGAGCGGCGCCACCGCGCGCGCGAGCCCCGCGCGCT
>DATIUR010000091.1:0-15912 GCA_035466675.1 Anaeromyxobacteraceae bacterium
GTCCCGGTGAGGACCGGGTGCCAGCGGCGCCCGGCCTTCTCGTCGCGCAGCCGGGCGATCCCCGCCGCGAGCCGCTCCCAGGTGACCGGCGACGGCTCGAGCTCGAGGACGACGCGCCCGTCGGTGGCCCAGTCCGGCGGCGGCTCGTCGAAGGCCACCGCGATCTGGGTTCGCCTCCGGCGCGCCACCACGCCCGCGGGCGCGTCCGTCCGCGCCTCCCGCCGGAGGGAGACGCGCACCAGGGCGCCCGCGCCGATCCTGCCGCCCGGAAGGGGCCGGTCGCCGCGCCCGTAGGTGACGAGGGCGCGGCCGGCCAGGGCCGACTCGTCCACCGCCTCGACGTCGAGGACGGCCAGGCCCCGGGCCTCGCGCTCGGGGAGCGAGAGCCGTCCCCGCGCGTCGGCGAGGCGGGTGCGCTCCTCGTCGCGCTCCGCGGCCACGAGGAGGGTGAGCCGCTCGAGGTGTCGGGCCAGGTCCAGGCGCTCGCTCATAACGCCCCCTGCGGCGCCTTTGAAGCCCGGCGCGGGCGAAACCCCGGGGTTTCCCGACACCCTGCGCGAAGGCGCGCATGCACTCGGAAAACGATGCGGGGCGCGCGCTCTTGGCGCGGGCCGCCTGCAGCCTTCCGGGTGAACGCCCCATGCACGAACTCCGACACCCGTGGGAGAGTCGCCGCTCATTCCGGTCCGGATGGACCCTCCTCCAAGGAGGGAGCGCGATGCCGCGGCGGTGCCTCCGCTCGGCCAGATCCTCGAGGCACATCCGGACGGCTTCGCGATGTCGGACGGCGACGGTCGTCTGGCCGGCCACAACGGCCGGCTCTTCCAGGTCTGGGATCTTTCGCCCGAGGAGGCGCGGCGCATCGAGCAGCTCGGCCCGACGGCGGAGGCACGCATCGCATTCGTCGAGGCCGCCGCCGCACGGGTCTCCGATCCGGAGGGCTTCCGCGCGGGCGTGGCCCGGATGATGGCGAAGCCGGACTCCACCGCGATCGACCACCTGCCGCTCCGGGACGGCCGCACCCTGGAGCGGTACTCCGCCCCCACCCGCGACGCGGCCGGTCGGGTCTCGGGCCGCCTCGCATTCTTCCGCGACATCACCGACCGGGTCCGGGCCGAGGCCGAGCTGCGGGAGAGGGCTCGCCAGCAGGCGGCGGTGGCCGCGCTGGGCGAGCTGGCCATGTGCGCGGAGACGCTCGAGCCGCTCCTGCACGCGGCCTGCGCCACGGTGCGGGAGACCGTGGGCCTGCAGGCGGCGGCCGTGTTCGAGCGCACGGGCGAGGGCGACTCGGTGGTGGTGCTCGCCGCCGCCGGGCTCGACCCCTCCCCGGTCGGGCTCTCCCTGCCGGCCACGCCCGGTGCCCTCGCGGGCGCCTCCCTCTCGGCGTTCGGCGCGGCCCCCCTCCTCGACGGCGGCAGCGACCGGCCCGAAGACCGCTTCCTGCGGGACCACGGGCTGTGCCAGGGCGCGACGGTGGCCCTCCACGGCAGGGACGCGCCATTCGGCGCGCTCGGCGCCTACGTGCGCAGCACGCGGCGCTTCTCCGGCGACGACCTGCGCTTCCTCGAGGCGGTGGCAGGCGTGCTCGCCGCCGCCATCGCGCGCCAGCGTGCCGAGGCGAGCGTCATCGACCGTGAGCGGCAGATGCGCGCGGTCTTCGACGCCGCCCTCGACGCGATGCTCATCGTCGGGCCGGACGGCTTCGTCCTGGAGGCGAACGCGGCCGCCTGCGCGCTCTTCGTGACCGCTCGCCCGGGTCTCGTCGGCAGGGCCATGCAGGAGCTGGCCGGCCTGACGCGCGGCTGCTCGGAGGAGGCGGCGCAGTGCTGGCGGTCGCTCGTCGCGCGGGGCCGGACGTCGGGCGTGACCGAGATCGCGATCCCCGGCCACCCCACCCGCTCGGTGGAGTACTCCCTGGTGCCCGACGTCCTCCCGGGACGGCACCTGGCCGTCCTTCGCGACGTCACCGAGCGACGCCAGCTCCATGCCCGCCTGGCCCTGGCCGACCGGATGGTCTCGGTGGGGACCCTGGCGGCGGGCGTCGCCCACGAGCTCAACAACCCGCTCGCCTACGTGAACGCCAACCTCGCCTTCGTGGCGGAGCGGCTGCCCCGGCTGGCCCAGCAGCCGCAGGCGGGCGGCGCGGCCGGGACGAAACTGCTCTCGCAGCTCGAGGACGCGGTGCGCGACGCGCGCGAGGGGGCCGAGCGGATGCGCGTGATCGTGCGCGACCTCAGGACCTTCTCGCGTGCCGAGGAGGAGAAGGTCGGACCGGTGGATCTCCGGCCGGTCCTCGAGTCCTGCATCAACATGGCCTGGAACGAGATCAAGCACCGGGCCCGCCTGGTCCGGGATCTCGCCCCGGTCCGGCCGGTGACGGGCAGCGAGGCCCGCCTCGGGCAGGTCTTCCTGAACCTTCTCGTGAACGCGGCCCAGTCCATCCCGGAGGGGCGCGCGGGCGAGAACGAGATCTCGGTCCGCACCCGCTCCCTCGAGGGAGGGCGGCTCGCCGTGGAGATCCGGGACACGGGCTGCGGGATCGCGCCGGAGAACCTGACGCGGATCTTCGATCCCTTCTACACGACCAAGCCGCCCGGGGTGGGCACCGGCCTCGGCCTCGCCATCTGCCACAGCATCGTGGCCGCCCACGGCGGGGAGATCGAGGTGGAGAGCGTGCCGGGCCGCGGCTCGACCTTCCGGGTGGTGCTCCCGGCCGCGGACGAGCTGCGGGAGGAGCCCGTGCGCCGGGCCGACCCGGCCCCCCCCCGGCCGGGCGGCCGGATCCTGGTGGTGGACGACGAGCCGCTGGTGGGGACGGTGATCCAGCGTTCCCTCCTGGGCCACCACCAGGTGGAGTTCGCGCCCGGCGCGCGCGCCGCGCTCGAGCGGCTCGATTCCGGCGAGCGGTTCGACGTCGTCCTCACCGACCTGCTCATGCCGGAGATGTCCGGCATGGACCTGTACCGCGAGATCCTCCGGCGCGATCCGGGCCTGGCCGAGCGGACGGTCTTCCTCACCGGGGGGGCCTTCACGCCGGGCGCCGCCGAGTTCCTGGCGCGGGAACCGGTCGAGTGCGTGGAGAAGCCCTTCGAGCTCGAGGCGATCCGCGCGGTGATCGCGCGGAAGCTTCGCGCGTCCTGAGCGGCCGGATCAGAAGACGAAGGCGACCCCCCCCACCACCGGGACCAGCCTCGCCCCGGTGGCCGGGGTCCGCTCCTCGCGCCCGTGCAGCCAGCGCGGGATGGCGATCCCCATGGCCGAGCCCACCACCGCGCCCACCAGCACGTCGGTCAGGTAGTGCTTGTCCCCCGCCATGCGGAGGTAGCCCACCGTCGCGGCGAGGCCGAGCCCGATGCCCCAGACCCAGGGCGCGCTCCGGTAGCCGCGCATCGAGCTCACCGTGCCCGCGGCGGTGGCCAGGGAGAAGACGAGCGAGGTGTGGCCCGAGTAGAAGGACACGTTGTCGTCCGGATCGGGAGGGCGGTCCGGGTCGCCGAAGTTGCGGTAGTGGACGAAGGGGCGCTGGCGACCCACCGTGTACTTCACGATCTGGTTGACGTTCGCCGCCAGCGTGGCCGCCTCCGCCACGAGGAGCAGGTCCACCCATCCCTCCCGCGTGTCCCCGGCCGATCGGGCGGAGAGCAGGGCGCTGGCCGCCACCGCGGCCGGGAGCACCCCGAAGGCGAGCACGTCGGAGGTGCGGCGCGCCGGCGCCACGTCGCTCCAGAGGAGCCTCTCCCGCGCCCAGGCGTCGAACCGGTTCGGCTCGCAGAACCGGCAGGCGGCCGGGGCGAGCTCCGCTTTCAAGAGCTCGCTCACGATCCAGGTGACGGCGGCCGCCGCGGTGACGCTCCCGTCCACCGAGAGGTCGTGGCGAAGCGGGGTGGGCTGCGCGGCGGCGCCCCGGGGCAAGGCGGCCAGGAGGACGGCGACGGCGATGGGCCGGGCGTTCGTCACGGAGCGAGGATATCATCGGGCCGTGACCAGGCGCCCTTCCCACGACGGATCGGATGGCGACGGCCCCTTCTCCGCGCCGGTCGCGCTCCCCATCGACGGGACGCTCGACCTCCACGCCTTCCGTCCCTCCGAGGTGGGGGATCTCGTCCCGGCCTGGATCGAGGCCTGCCGGGAGGCGGGACTGCGCGAGCTTCGCGTGGTGCACGGCAAGGGGAGCGGCGCACTCCGCCGGTCGGTGGAGGCCATCCTGGCACGGAACCCGCACGTGGCCTCGTTCCGGACCGCGGGCGAGGACGCGGGCGGATGGGGGGCGACGCTCGTCACCCTCCGGGTGCCGGGCGGGTAGGTTCCCTCCGCCACAAGGAAAGTTCGCCCGCCCCCCCCGGGACGCCGGCCCGCCGGCACGGGCGGTGTCCCTCTCCACCCTTTGCCGCGACCGGGCGAGGGGGGTAAGGTGCGCGCGGCTCCAGGCCGGGAGGAAGGCGATGCTCGAGAAGCTGATGCCCAGGTCGGACGACTTCTTCGGGGACTTCGAGGCGCAGGCGGCGGCGACCGTGGAGGGGGCGAGGCTCCTGCGCGACCTCCTCGAGGACTTCACCGACGTGCAGCGGAAGTGCCAGGCCATCAAGGAGGTCGAGCACCGGGGCGACGACATCACCCACCGCGCCTTCGCCCGGCTCCACACCCAGTTCATCACCCCGTTCGACCGCGCGGAGATCCACCGCCTGCTGTCCCGGATCGACGACGTCCTCGACCTGGCCGACGCGGCGGCGGAGCGGCTCGGCCTCTACGGGATCGAGCAGGTGCTGCCCGAGGCGCGGGAGCTGGCCGTCGTCTTCCTGGCGCAGACGCAGAAGATGGAGGAGGCGGTGCGGGGGCTGCGCAACCTCAAGCGGAACACGCGGATGATCCTCGACGCGTGCAAGGAGATGAACGTCCTCGAGAACCAGGCCGACACGCTCACCCGCCGGACCATGGCGAAGCTGTTCACCAAGGGGAACGACCCGCTCGAGGTCATGAAGTGGAAGGAGATCATCGACCTCATCGAGGACGCCACCGACCGCGCCGAGGACGTGGCCAACGTCATCGAGGGCGTGGTGCTCGAGCACGCCTGACGCGACCGCCATGCTCGTCGCCATCGTCGCCCTGCTCGTCCTGGTCGCGCTCGCCTTCGACTTCATCAACGGGTTCCACGACGCGGCCAACTCCATCGCGACGGTGGTGTCGACGCGGGTCCTCTCGCCGCTCCTGGCCGTGGCCTGGGCGGCCTTCTTCAACTTCATCTCGGCCATGCCGGTCCTCTGGGGCGCCGAGCTCAAGGTGGCGAACACCATGGGCAAGGGCGTGGTCCAGTTCGAGCTGCTCCGCTCGCAGGGCTCCCCCCTGGTCCTCACCTTCATCTTCGCGGCCCTGGTGGGCGCCATCGCCTGGAACCTGCTCACCTGGTACTGGGGGCTCCCCTCGTCGTCGTCCCACGCCCTGGCGGGCGGGATGATCGGCGCCGCGCTGCCCGCGGTGGGCCCTTCGGGCCTGGTGGCCTCGGGGATCGCGAAGATCGTGGTCTTCATCGTCTTCTCCCCCCTCATCGGCATGACCCTGGGGACCACCATGATGGTCCTCACCTCCTGGCTCGTCCGCCGCAGCACGCCGGCGCGGGTGGACCGCTGGTTCCGCCGGCTGCAGCTCCTGTCGGCGGCCATCTTCTCCTACAGCCACGGCACGAACGACGCGCAGAAGGTCATGGGCATCATCTCGGTGATCCTCTTCGGCACCATCTGGGCCGGGCAGCCCTTCCACGTCCCGATCTGGGTGGTCTTCGCCTGCCACGCGGCCATCGGGCTCGGGACCCTCGCGGGCGGCTGGCGGATCGTCCGCACCATGGGTCACAGCCTCACCAAGCTCCAGCCCATCCACGGGTTCTGCGCCGAGACCGGCGGCGGGGTCACCATCCTCGCGCTCGCGCACCTCGGCATCCCGGTGTCGACCACCCACACCATCACCGGCGCGATCGTGGGGGTGGGCTCCACCCGGGGGATCCGGGCGGTCCGCTGGGGCGTGGCCGGCCGCATCATCTGGGCGTGGATCTTCACGATTCCGGCCGCCGCCGGCATCGCGGCCGCGGTCTACTACGGCGTCCACGCGGCCGTCTCGCTCCTGTGAGCGCAACTCCGCGCCCTGGCGCGTGTTTCCATGGCTGGGATGGTCACGGACCCCGACGCCGCCCTGATGCTCGCCTTCCAGCGGGGGGACGCCGCGGCGTTCCGGACCCTCTACCGGAGACACGCCCGCGCCATGGTCGCCTTCTGCCACCACTTCATCCGCGACGCCGCCCGGGCCGAGGAGCTGGCGCAGGACGTCTTCGTGAAGCTCTACCGCTCCGCCCACCGCTACACGCCCCGGGCCCGGTTCCGGACCTTCCTCTACCGGGTCGCCTCGAACACCTGCCTGAACGAGGTCCGCCGCGCCGAGCACGGCGTCCGGGAGACCGGGGACCGCGACGGGCCGGGCGACCTGGACCGGTTCGCCTCCCCGGACGCGAGCCCCGAGCAGGCGGCCGAGGGCGCCGCGCTGGAGCGGGCCGTGCGCGACCTCCTCGCCCGCCTGCCGGAGAAGCAGCGCGCCGCGCTGGTGCTGTGCCGGTTCGAGGGGATGAGCTACGAGGAGATCGCGCAGGTGCTCGAGACCACCGTACCTGCGGTGAAGTCCCTGGTCCACCGGGCCACCGTGGCCGCCGCCCAGCTGCTCGTGCCCGAGCGTGCCGCCCGGATGGAGGAGGCGCTGCCATGACCTGCGTCCGCGAAGACCTGACCGCGCTCCTCGACGGAGCCCTTCCGCCGGCGCGGCGCGAGGCGGTGAGCCGGCACCTCGCCGGCTGCGGATCCTGCCGCGCCGAGCACGGCCGGCTCGCCGCGGCGCTGGCCGCGCTGTCGCGGCTTCCCTCCCCGCCGGAGCCGTCGCCCGGGTTCGAGGCCCGCCTGGAGGCGCGGCTCGACCTCGAGCGCCGCCCGGGCCTCCTCGCGCGCCTGGCCGGCCTGCGCTGGGCCGTGGCCGCCCCGGCGGCGGGCCTGGCGGCCGCGGCGGTGGTGGCGGCGGTCGTCGTCCGGGAGCGGCGGTCGATGGAGGAGGCGGCGGCGGCGAACCTCGAGTTCCTGTCCGACTACGAGATCGCGGCGGGCCTCGGCGACGTCGAGACGGCCGAGGACGCCGCGGTGGTGCTGGCGCTCGACCAGCTGGCCCGCTGAGGAGGGAAGACCATGCGCACCCACGCACTCGTCCTGGCCGCCTCCCTGGCCGCCCTGGCCGGGGCCGCCCGCGCCGCGGAGCCCCGCGAGCAGGCCCGCGAGCGCTGGGAGAGCCTGTCGCCCGAGCAGAAGGAAGCGGTCCGCGAGCGCTGGCGCGCCTTCCAGGCCCTTCCGGAGGAGCGCAAGGCGGAGCTGCGCGAGCGGCTGGAGCGCTTCCGCTCCCTGCCCCCCGAGGAGCGGGAGCGCATCCGCCGCAACCAGGAGGCCTTCCGGCGGCTGCCGCCCCGCGAGCAGCGCGAGATCCTGGAGCGCTATGCGCGCTTCCGCGAGATGTCGCCGGAGCGGAGGGCCCAGCTGCGCGAGGCGCTGCGCCGGATCCTGGAGGCGCCGCCGCGCGAGCGGCAGCGGTACCTGGACAACCTGCGGCGGTGGCGCGACATGAGCCCGCAGGAGCGGGAGCGAATGCGGGACACCTTCCGGGAGCGGCGGGGCCGGTAGGAGCCCGTGCGCAACGGGGCCCTCGCCGCGGCCGCCGCCCTGGCCGCGCTTCCCGCCGGCGCTGCCGGCGAGGTGGAGGCGCGCGCCGCGCTGCGCCTGCGCGCCACCTTCCTCGAGAACGCGCCCGCCGCCGAGATCCGGTACGACCGCGACCTGCGCGGCTTCGCGGTGGACGGCTACCTCTCCCCCTCCCAGGACGACCGGTTCGCCTCGGCCCTGGTCGCCCTCGCGCTCGAGGGCAGGCACGCCGAAGGGCGTCTCCGCTGGGCGCTGGCCGTGGACTCGGGCCAGCTTCGCGAGACGCGCTTTCCCGCCATCGCGCCGGTCTGCCGCGCGCCCACCTCGCCCACCGGGCTGACCGGGTGCCCGGCCTACGCGGCCCACTACCTGCTCGACGAGACCCGGCCGGCGGACCCGACCCTCACCTCCAACGGGCGCCCGGTGGCGGAGGAGGTCGAGGCCACCGTCTTCCTCCGGGAGGCGTGGCTGGCCGGATCCTTCGGCCGGGCCGGGCTCGCCACCGTCCGCGCCGGGCGCAAGCGCGTGGTGGTGGGGGACGGCTTCGTGTTCGACGACTACGGCACGGCCGCGGAGCTCTCGCTCGACCTGGGCGCGGCAGGCCCTCCCTTCGACCTGGGCGTCGCCGTCCTGCACCCCAGCCGCGACTTCCCCCGGGCCGGCGACCCCCTCTCTCCCTTGCTGGTCCTGCGGGCGGACTTCCTGCCCTCGCTCTTCGAGCGGGCCGGCCTGTTCGCGGCCGCCCTGCGGGACCGGAGCGGCTCGATGGGGGAGCTGTTCCGCAGCGGCATCGCGGAGGCGCTCGCCACCAGGCTCGCCGCCGAGGCCCTCGGATCCGACCGGTACAAGATCCTCTCCGTGGCGCTCGCCGAGACGCTCTCCGCCCGGCTCGAGAGCGAGGCGACCGCGCTGTGGCTCGGGACGAGCGGCTCGCTGTCGGTGGGGCGCGGCCACCGGCTCTCCTGGACCGCCGCGGCGATGGGGGGCCGGGTCGAGCGCGTCGGCCGGGCCGGCGGCGCGACCCTGGCGGAGGACGTCCGCCTGCGGGGGAAGATGGCCTCGGCCCGGTGGGAGTCCGGGATCGGCGAGAGGGCCGTCGTGTCGGGCGAGATCCTCTACCTCTCCGGCTCGAGGCCGCTCACGCCCACCGTCGAGCCGGGAGCGGAGCCCGGAACCGTCCGGGTGGTGCCGGCCACCGGGGCGTACCCCGGCTTCCTGGGCATCTCGCCCTTCGTGACCTTCACCAACCTCTTCTTCGGGGGCGGCCTGGCCGACAGCTTCGACGCCCGCGAGGCCACCGCACCGGGCGTGAATGGGCGGGGCGTGGTCGCGCCCGCGCTGGGGGCCGTGCTCGATCCGCGGGACGGCCTCTCGGTGGAGGCGAAGGCAGCCTGGCTGCTCGCCGACGTGGCCGGTCCCACGGGGGGCCGGACCTACGGGACCGAGGTGGACCTGCTCCTCTCCTGGCGGCCGCGGGACGGCGTCCGCCTGGGCCTCGAGCTCGACGCGCTCTTCACCGGCGACTTCTTCCCGTCGGCCGGACCCGTGTACAAGGGCATCCTGGCCCTCGACCTGACCACTCCGTGATCGCTGCCTTCGCCGCCCTCGCCCTCCTGGCCGGCGAACCCGCGAGCCCGCCGCCGGCGGCGCCCGACGCCGCGCCGCCCGCCCCCGCGGCGGAGCGCGCCGAGGCCGATGCGCCCGCGCCCTCGCCGCCCGACCCGGACGCGGAGGTGATCCGGGACCTCGAGCTCCTCGAGGACCTGGAGATCCTCCAGATGCTCGACCTGCTCGACCCCTCCCAGGATCCGCCCGGCCAGCGCCGGTGAGGACCGCCGGCCGGCCCCTCACCGCACCCGGGAGGCCAGCATCCCGCAGGCCGCGTGCTCGTCCTGGCCACCCGAGTAGCGGCGCACCACCGGCTGGCCGGGCATCTCGCGCGCCAGGGCGTCTCGGAACGCCTTCCACTCGGGCGCGGAGGGTGGGCGGAAGCGGCCGGAGGCGTCGTTCACCGCGATGGGGTTGAGCCGCACGGGGATGCCGTGCAGGAGCCTTCCCAGCGCCGCCGCGTCCTCGCGCCCGACGTTCACGCCCGAGATCATCACGTACTCGAGGGTGACCCGGCCGCGGCCGGCGGCGTGCTCGCGGATGGCGTCGGCCAGCTCGTCGAGCGGGAAGCCCGCCTCGATGGGCATGAGGGCGCGCCGCTTCCACGGGATGGCGGCGTTGAGCGAGATGCACAGGCGGAACTTGTGGCCCTCGGCGGTGTAGCGCCGGATCATGGGCACCACGCCCGCGGTCGAGATCGAGATGCGCCGCGCGTCGATGCGGGCGCCGGCCGGGTCGCACAGGGCGTAGGCCGCCTCGAGCACCGGACCGTAGTTGTGGAACGGCTCCCCCTGGCCCATGAAGACGACGCCGGTGACGGGCCGCCGGCTGTCCTGGCGGACGTGGAGCACCTGCTCGACCATCTCCCAGGAGGCGAGCGAGCGCACGAGCCCGAGGGAGGCCGTGGCGCAGAAGGCGCAGCCCAGGGCGCAGCCGGCCTGCGAGGAGACGCAGACCGAGTGGTGGGTGTCGTGGAGCGGGATGCGGACCGCCTCGACGCGGGCTCCGTCCGGGAGCTCGAGCAGGTAGCGGCGAAAGCCGTCCCGGGCGTCGACGGCCGCGATCCGGCGCACCTCGCCCGGGCGGGAGAGCGCCTCGACCCGGTCGAGCACCTCCCGGCGGACGTTTCGCGCCTGGCGCAGGGTGGCGCCTCGCCCCACCACGGCGCCGAGGATGCGCCGCGCGTCCTCGAGCGTGATGCCGGCCTTGGCGGCGAGGCCCCTGCTGTCCTGTCCGGCGAGGTGGAGCACGGCGGCAGGATACCTCGACCGGCCCCGGTCAGGAGCGGCGGCGCCGGCCGGGCGGCGCGGGGCGCGGGCGGGAGACGAAGGGGTTCCCGAGCAGCAGGTAGCGCCAGGGCCGCTCCGCCCACGGCCCGGCGTAGTCCACGTTCACGCGCCGGGCGGCGGCGACCCGCTCCGGCGGAGGCGGCGCGTCCTCGAGGAAGAGGACGTCGCCGCCCAGGTCGCGCCCGTCGTCGCGCGCGCGCGTGATCGCGAGCGCCCGGCACAGGTTGCCCGGGCCGCTCGTCCCGTGGAGGCAGCGTTCCAGCGGCTCGCCCGCGCGCAGCAGCACGGCCGAGGGGAAGCCCTCCCGGCCCGTCACCACGTTCACGCAGTGCGCGGTGCCGTAGACCAGGTAGACGTAGGCGACGCCGGGGGGACCGAACATGACCGCGGCGCGCCGGGTGGGGCCGAAGCGCGCGTGCGAGGCCCGGTCGCGCGGGCCGTGGTAGGCCTCGGTCTCGACGATGCGCGCCGAGCGGCGGACCCCGCGGTCCACGTGGACGATCACCTTGCCGAGCAGGTCGCGGGCCACGGCGCGGGTGTCGCGCGCGTAGAAGGCGCGGGGCAGCTTCGCGGCCGGCCGGCGCCGGCTCACCGGACCGCGCCCCGCCACACTCCCGCCTCCACGAAGACGCGCAGCAGGGCCGCGTCCACCTGCCCGCGCCGCGACTCCTCGCCCAGGATGTCGAGCGCCCGCTCGGACGAGACGGCCCGCTTGTAGGGACGGTCGCTGGCGGTGAGGGCGTCGTAGATGTCGGCGATGGTCATCATCCGCGCCTCGACCGGGATGGCCTGGCCGGGGAGGCCGCGCGGGTACCCCCCTCCGTCGAGCTTCTCGTGGTGGGCCCAGGCGATCTCGGGCACTCGCCGGAGGGTCCGGGTCCAGGGAATCCGCGCCAGGAACCGGTAGGTGTGGGTGACGTGGCTCTCGATCTCGCGGCGCTCGGCCTCGGAGAGCGACCCCTTCGAGATGGAGAGGAGGGAGAATTCGAGCTCGGTGAGGAGCGGCCGCTCCGCGCCGCTCCCGTCCGGGAAGGGGAGGCGGGCGGCCCGGGTCAGGGCCTCCGGGACCGGTCCGGGCTGCACGGTGGGGCGGTTGGCGGCCAGCACCGCCTCCCAGAGCCGCTCCAGCTCCGCCCGCCGCCCCTCGGCCTCGACCCGCGGCCTCCCCTCGACCTGCGCCCGCAGCGCGTCGTTCTCCAGCCCGGCGCGGGCGAGATCGAAACGCGCGCGGAGCAGCTCGAGCTCGTGCGGGTGGAGCTTCTCCGCCTTCACCAGCACGTGCTCGCGCACGCCCACCTTGCCGAAGTCGTGCAGCAGGGCGGCGTAGCGCAGCTCCTGCAGGGCGGCGGCGTCGAAGCGGAGGTCGGGCCAGGGACCCGGCCGCGCGCGCTCGGCCGCCCGCGCCAGCCCGACCGTCAGGTCCGCCACGCGGGCGGAGTGGCCCGCGGTGGTCGGGTCGCGCTGCTCGATGGCCAGCACCGAGGCCTGCACGAACCCCTCGAAGAGCCGCTCGATCTCCTCGTTCAGGACGGCGTTCTCCACCGCCGAGGCGGCCGGCCCGGCCAGCGCGCCGAGCAGCTCCTCGTCCTCCGCGGTGAAGGGGCCGTCCCGGCGGTTGAGCGCCTGGAGGACGCCCAGCACCCGGCCCTGCGTGTCGTGCATGGGGACGCACAGGACCGAGCCGGTACGGTAGCCGGTGGCCGCGTCCACCCGGGGATCGAAGCGCGGGTCGGCGTAGGCGTCCTCGATCCGGATGGAGGCGCCGCGGGCGGCCACGGCGCCGGCGATGCCCGCGCCGAGCGGGATGCGGATCTCCCGCTCGCCGTGCGCGACCTTGCTCCAGAGCTCGCCTCGCCCGCCGTCCACCAGGAAGATCGTGCAGCGGTCCGCCTCCACCACCCGCGCCGCCTCGTCGATCACCCGCTCCAGGAGACGGTCGAGGCGCCGCTCGGCGGCGAGCGCCTTGGCCACCTCGAGGATCGACTGGAGCTTGGCCAGGCGCCGCTCCAGGGCGGGATCGGGCACGGCCCCGACGGTACCCGCGCCCGCTCCCCGCGGCAACCCGGGTGGGCCGCGCTCTCTCGCGAGGTGGAGACGGGCGGCCGGGCGATCTAGGCTGTCGCCTCGATGCGACGCGCCAAGATCATCGCCACGCTCGGTCCCGCCAGCGCCGACCCCGAGGTCCTCGAAAAGCTGCTCGGCCTCGGGGTGGACGTGGCCCGGCTCAACTTCTCCCACGGCCGGCACGAGGAGCACGCGGCCGTGCTCGACCGGATCCGGGCCGCCTCCCGCCACCTCGGGCGCGCCGTGGCGGTCCTGCAGGACCTGCAGGGGCCGAAGATCCGGACCGGCCCGCTCAAGGCCGGCGGGGCGGGCGTGCTGCTCGAGACCGGCGCCGAGATCGTGATCACCACCGAGGGCGAGGTCGCGGGAGACGCCTCGCTCGTCTCCACCACCTACCCGCACCTGGCCGCCGACGTGCGGGCCGGGGACCGCCTGCTCCTCGACGACGGCCTGCTCGAGCTGCGCGTGCTCTCCGCCGACGGCGTCCGGGTGCGCGCCGAGGTGGTGGAGGGCGGGTTGCTCGGCGAGCACAAGGGGATCAACCTGCCCGGCGTCACCCTCCACACCGAGACGCTCTCGGAGAAGGACCGCGCCGACATCGCCTTCGGCATCGCCCACGGGGTGGACGCCATCGCCCTCTCCTTCGTGCGCTCCGCCGAGGACGTGCGGCTCTGCCGGGAGGAGATGGAGCGGGCCGGCCGGGTGGTGCCGGTGATCGCCAAGATCGAGAAGCCCGAGGCGATCGAGAACCTGGACGCCATCCTCGCGGCGGCGGACGGGCTCATGGTGGCCCGCGGCGACCTCGGCGTGGAGATCCTGCCCGAGCGCGTCCCGGTGGTGCAGAAGGAGATCTGCCGGAAGGGGAACGCCGCCGGCAAGCCGGTGATCATCGCCACCCAGATGCTCAACTCGATGATCGAGCGGCCGCGCCCGACCCGCGCCGAGGCGAGCGACGTCGCCAACGCCATCTGGGACGGGGCCGACGCGGTCATGCTCTCCGGCGAGACGGCCGCCGGGCGCTTCCCGCTCCTGGCCGTCCAGATGCTCGACCGCATCGTCCGCGACGCCGAGGCGGCGGGGGAGCGGGCGCGGCCGGCGCCGAGCCCGGAGGCGGCGCCCACCGCGGTGAACGACGTGATCGCCCTGGCCGCCTGCCGCGCCGCGGAGTCGGCCGGCGCCGTGGCGATCTGCTGCTTCACCCTGTCGGGCACCACCGCGCGCCTGCTCGCCCACTTCCGCCCCCGCGTCCCCATCGTGGCGTTCTCGCCCGACCAGTCGATACGCCGGCGGCTCGCCTTCTTCTGGGGCGTCGAGCCCCGGGTGATGGAGCCGGTCAAGAACGCGGACCTGATGGCGGAGCTCGTCTCCGAGCGCCTGCTCGACGAGAAGCTGGTCAAGCCGGGAGACCGGGTGGTGCTGGTGCACGGCTCTCCGCTCGGGGTCCCGGGACAGACCAACTCCATCCGCCTGCACCAGATCCCGCACCCCTCCGAGCGCGGTCCGAGCCGGTACCGGGTCCCGATCTGAGCTTGGGCCCGCGGCGCGGATGGGCGACGGGAGCGGCGTTATGACAGCGGCCATGGACGTCCCCGGCCTGCAGCGCGCGCTCGCCGAGCAGGGGCTCGACGGGTGGCTTCTCTACGACTTCCACGGCCAGAACCCGACCGCCGTCGCCGCCCTCGGCCTGGGCGGCCACATGCTGACCCGGCGCTGGTTCTACCTCGTGCCGGCGCGGGGCGAGCCGCACCTCCTCGTGCACGCCATCGAGCAGGGCTCCTTCCCCGCGGAGGTTCCGGGCCGGCGCGAGGGGTACGCCTCCTGGGCGTCGCTCCGCGAGGCGCTGGGGCGGATGCTGGCCGCCCTTCCCCCTCGCGCCAAGGTGGCGATGGAGTACTACCCGCTCGCCGCCATCCCGGCCCTCTCGCGGGTGGACGCCGGCACGATCGAGCTGGTCCGCGGGTACGGCGTCGAGGTGGTCCCGTCCGGCGCGCTCGTGCAGCGGTTCCTCTGCCGCTGGGACGACGCCCAGGTCGAGAGCCACGTGCGCGCGCTCCGGGCCATCGACGCCGCCAAGGACGCCGCCTTCGCGAAGGTGGGGCAGGCGCTCGCGCGCGGAGAGACGCTTCTCGAGACGGACGTGCAGGCCTTCCTGATGAAGCGCTTCGCCGAGGCCGGCCTGGAGACCGACCACGCCCCCATCGTGGCGGTGAACGGCCACGCCGCCGATCCGCACTACACGCCCTCGGACCGGACGCCCACGCCCATCCGGCGCGGCGACCTCCTCCTCGTCGACCTGTGGGCCCGAGGCAAGGGGCCGCGCGACGTCTACGCCGACATCACCTGGGTGGCCTCGTGCGGCGAGCCGTCGGCGCGCTTCCGGCAGGTCTTCGACGTCGTCTCGGGGGCCCGCGACCTGGGGCTCGCCACCGTGGAGCGCGCCCACCGGGAGGGGCGGACGCTCGAGGGGTGGGAGGTGGATCGCGCCGTCCGCGACTTCGTCGCCGCGAAGGGCTTCGGCGAGCGGTTCGTGCACCGCACCGGCCACTCGATCGGGACGAGCGTGCACGGCGACGGGGCGAACCTGGACGACCTGGAGACGCACGACACCCGCCCCCTCGTCCCGGGCCTGGCCTTCTCCATCGAGCCCGGCGTCTACCTGCCCGACGAGGGGATCGGGGTGCGCTGCGAGATCGACGTGTTCCTCGCCGCCGACGGGCCGAAGGTCTTCGCCCCCATCCAGCGGGAGATCGTCCGCATTTGAGCTTCGCGCCCGGCCCCCTCCCCCCGCCCCCGCCGCCGACGGATCCGGTGCCGGCCTCGGCGGCGGTCGTCTTCCGCGACGGCCCGGACGGGCGGGAGGTGCTGCTCGTCCGGCGCGGCGAGGACCGCCGCTTCGCGGGCGGCTTCCACGCCTTTCCCGGCGGCCGTCTCGACCCGGCCGACGCCGAGGTCCCGGTGGCGGGCCTCGCGGGCGAGGAGGCGGCCCACCTCGTCTGCGCCGTGCGGGAGCTGTTCGAGGAGACCGGCATCCTGGTCCTCCGCGGCGCGGAGCGGGTCCCCGGGCCGGCGCGGGACGAGTCCCGGCGCGACCTGCTCGAGGGGCGGACCTCCTTCGCCGGTGTGCTCGCGCGCCACGGGCTCGCCCTCGACCGGGCCGCCCTGGCGCCGGCGGGGCGGTGGGTCACGCCGCCGTGGCTGCCGGTCCGCTTCGACGCGCGCTTCTTCCTCGTGCGGCT
>DATIUR010000092.1:0-3984 GCA_035466675.1 Anaeromyxobacteraceae bacterium
GAGCAAGCGCGCGGGCCCGGGCTCGTCCGCGCCGCGTCGGAGACGGCTGGTGGGGGAGCGGCCCGACCCCTACCGGCCGCCCGTCCCGCCGCGCCGCCTGCGGAACAGGCTCGCGATCCAGGCCCAGAAGGCGCGGAAGAGGAGCGGCAGGGCGCGCACCGGCTCCACCGGACGGGGCTGGGGCGGGCCGGCGATGGGCGCGGTGACGTCGAGCAGCCCCGCCGCGGCGCGCCGCCGCTGCGTGGCCTCGGCCTCGAGCGTCGTGGTGACGCACCCGGCGAACTGCCGGAAGAGCTGGAGGGACACCTGCTCGATCATCCCCCGCCCGAGCTGCACGATCCGGCCCACCACGTCGATGTCGGCGAGGACGGTGACCTCGGACCCGCCCCCCGGATGCGCCGCGATCCGGCTCTCCATCGACATGCGGGCCGAGCCCGCCCCGGCGCTCTCGCGCCCCTCCCCGGTCATCCGGGCCCGCCGGGAGACGGCGTCCACCTCCGCGAGCACCACCTTGCCCCGGTAGGCCACGGTCACGGTCCCGACCTTCACCTTCACGTTCCCCAGGAACGTGCGCTCGTCCACCACCTCGGTGAGCTCGGCGCCCGGAAGGCAGCCGACCACCCGGCGCGGGTCGATCAGGTATTCCCAGACCGGCCCCGGCTCCGCCTTCACCACGAACCGCTCCTCGATCCGGATCGCCATCCTCACTCCTCCGCGCGCGCCAGCGCGTCGAGCAGCGTGTCGAACGGGAGCAGCACGCACTCGTGCCGGCTCCTCACCTCGCGGACGGGAGCGAACACCTCGAGCTCCGCGAACGGTCCCCCCGGCGCCCGAGCCCCCTCGCGCAGCATGGCCGAGAGGCCCGCCCGCGCCCGCTCCACCTCGGCGCGGGTCCGGCCGGGCGCGGCGCCTCCCAGGAGCGAGGCGGCCGCCTCGCACAGCACGCAGCCGCGGGCGCGCTGGGCGAAGGCCGCGATCCGCCCGCCGGCGAGCCGCACGTCCACCGCCACCTCGTCGCCGCAGAGGGGGTTGTCGCGGGCGGCGCTCCCGCCGGCGTCCGCAAGGCGCCCCGCGCCGCGCGCGGCGCGCGCCAGCCCGACGAGCGCCTGGTGGTAGAGCGCGTCGCCCGTCACGCTCCCGCCCGGCCCTCCGCGGGGCGCCGCAGGGTGGCCACGATGTCGGCCAGGATCGAGGCGGCGATCTCCCCCCGGGGAGACCGCGCCGATGGCAAGCCCGACCGGGCCGTGGATGCGGTCGAGCTCGGCGTCGCCGAACCCCATGGCCCGCAGCCGCTCCCGGCGCGCCGCCTGCGTCTTCCGCGAGCCGAGGGATCCGACGTAGAAGGCCTGCGACCGGAGCGCCGCGGCCAGGGCCGGGTCGTCGATCTTCGGGTCGTGGGTCATGGTCACCACCGCCGTGCGCCGCCCCAGCCCGATCCGGGCCAGCGCCTGGTCCGGCCACTCCACCAGGAGCGGGATCCCGGCGAAGCGGTCCGCGGTGGCGAAGCCGCGGCGGGGGTCCACCACCAGGGGATCGAAGCCGGCCAGGCGGACCATGGGAGCGAGCGACTGGGCGATGTGCACCGCGCCCACGACGACCACCGAGACGGGCGGGTTGTAGACGCGGAGGAACCACTTGCCCGCGGGCGTCTCCACCAGGGTGGAGGCGTCGCGCTCCGCCGCCTCGCGCGCCGCCCGGGCCAGGGCGGGCTCCAGGTCGGCGTCCGGACCGAACGGGTCGACGAGCCGCGAGGCCCCGGAGCCGAGGTCGGTGGCGAGCACCACCGCGCGCCTCTCCGCCAGGGCCCGGCGGAGGCGGTCGAGGATCTCGCGCCTCATCCGAGCCGCTCCACGAAGACCTGGATGGTCCCGCCGCAGGCGAGCCCCACCTCCCAGGCCCGGTCGTGCGACACGCCGTACTCGAGGAGCCGGGTCTTCCCGTCCCGGATCGCCTCGAGCGCCTCGCGGATGACCGCCGGCTCCACGCAGCCGCCCGAGACCGACCCGACGAACTCGCCGCGCTCGTTCACGGCGAGGTGGCTCCCGGCCGCGCGCGGCGCCGAGCCCCAGGTCGAGACCACGGTGGCCACCGCCACGCCGAGGCCCCCGTCGCTCCACTCCGCCGCCCTGGCGAGGACGTCCTCGTGCTCGCTCATGGTTCCTCCGTTCCGCCATGTCTAACAGGACGGGCGCGGCCAGGCACGCACCGTGCGCGGCCGGGCTGGACCCCCTGGCATGGGCCCTTCCCGGGTGATAAGGGATCGGGCCTCCCATGCACCAGACCGAGAACCTGAACGTCGTCGCGCTGGACGAGATGCCCTCGCCCGACGAGGTGAAGGCGCGCGTCCCGCTCACCGAGCGGGCCGCCGAGACGGTGGTGAACGGCCGGCGCACGCTCGAGGCCATCCTCGACGGCCGCGATCCGCGGGTCTTCGTGGTGGTGGGCCCCTGCTCCATCCACGACCCGGTGGCCGGCCTCGACTACGCGCGCCGGCTCCGCGGGCTCGGCGACGAGATCGCCGACACCCTCTACGTGGTGATGCGCGTCTACTTCGAGAAGCCGCGCACCTCGGTGGGCTGGAAGGGGTTCATCAACGACCCCCGCATGGACGACTCCTTCCGCATCGACGAGGGGATGGAGAAGGCGCGCCGCTTCCTGCTCGACGTGAACGAGCTGGGGTTGCCCGCCGGAACCGAGGCGCTCGACCCCATCGCCCCCCAGTACTACGGCGACCTCGTCACCTGGACCGCCATCGGGGCCCGCACCTCCGAGTCGCAGACGCACCGGGAGATGTCCTCGGGCCTCTCCACGCCGGTCGGCTTCAAGAACGGAACCGACGGCGACGTGGAGGCGGCGGTGAACGCCACCCTCTCGGCCAGCCGGCCGCACGCTTTCCTGGGCGTGAACGGGCAGGGCCGGTCCGCCGTGGTCCGCACCCGGGGGAACCGGTACGGCCACGTGGTGCTGCGGGGCGGCGGAGGCCGGCCCAACTACGACACCGTCTCGATCGCGCTGGCCGAGGAGGCCCTGCGCAAGGCCGGCCTGCCCGAGAACGTGGTGGTGGACTGCTCCCACGCCAACTCCTGGAAGAAGCACGAGTTCCAGCCGCTGGTGATGCGGGACGTGGTCCACCAGATCCGCGAGGGCAACCGGTCCATCGTCGGGCTCATGGTGGAGAGCTTCCTCGAGGCGGGCAACCAGCCCATCCCCGAGGACCGCTCGAAGCTCCGGTACGGCTGCTCGGTCACCGACGCCTGCGTCGGCTGGGACACCACCGTCGAGATGCTCCGCGGCGCGCGCGAGATCCTGCGCGAGATGCTGCCCGGGCGCCGGCGGCGGTAGCGCCGCCGCCGTCCGCGCCGACCCTACTCGTCCTCGCGGTCGAGCAGGGCCCGGTCCTCCTGCAGCCGGTCGAAGCCCGCGCGGATCTCCTCGGCCAGGGTCCGGTCGATGCGGACCCCGGTCATGATGGCGTTCCGGACGCACTCGAGCAGCTCGCGGAACGCGACCACGTCGTCGTTGTAGATCCGGGCGCCCTCCGCCACCGCCCGCGGCGCGTGCGGCGAGACGAAGAGCTGCTGCGCCGCCTCCTGCATGCGATCGAGCTCGCTCCGCGTCATGCCGGCCAGGATACCGGCTCGCGGCTGCGCCCCGCCAGTTTCCGGATGTGCGCCTCTTTGACTTACGGTGAATGCTCCCGCTTCCGGGTTGTGGGAGCGGGAACGCCACCGGCGCCGCGGTGGTCGGTGGTGGGGCCCGAAATCGATCGGAAGCGCGGACGGCGCCGCGGTGCCGGCGCGCCGCGGAGGCCACCAGCGTGGCCGATCCCCTGGGGCACCATCCCGGCGCACCCCTCCGGAGAGCCCGAGGCGCAGCCGCTCCCCCCGGGCCTGCGCCTCGCGGGCGAGGAGCGGGCGGGGAGACGCGCGGGCTCACGCCCCGCGCCCGGGCGGCGGCCCCTCGTCCCGGGCCGCGCGGTCGAGC
>DATIUR010000093.1:0-4321 GCA_035466675.1 Anaeromyxobacteraceae bacterium
CCTCGCTGTACAAGTACCCGAGCCCGAAAGAGAAAGAGCCGGTTCCCCGGGCAAACCCGCGGAAACCGGCTCCTCTTCCAGCGCGCCCTAGAGGATTTGAACCTCTGGCCTTCGGATTCGTAGTCCGACGCTCTATCCAACTGAGCTAAGGGCGCAACGATGCGCCGGCGCTGGCCGGCCTATTTCACACGACGTCAACTGGCGGAAAGGCAGGGATTCGAACCCTGGATACGGTTACCCGTATACTGGTTTAGCAAACCAGCGCCTTCGGCCTCTCGGCCACCTTTCCGTATCCTCTCTCTCCTTCAGCTGGCGGAGGAGGAAGGATTCGAACCTTCGGAGGGCGTGAGCCCTCAGCGGTTTTCAAGACCGCCGCCTTAGACCGCTCGGCCACTCCTCCGAAATTCAGCCCTTCTCCCGACGCCTTGGCCCCGCGCGGCGCTCGTCCGGCGGGGCGATGCGAGACGCGAACGTATACGGGAACGGGGCCCCCCGATCAAGCCGGATCGGGGGTCAGGGACACCCCTCCGCCACCCGCCCCCCGGGCGCCGACCGGAGCCACGCGGCCACGGCCTCCCGCGTCGTCCCCCCGACCAGCTCCACCCTCTCCGGGGGCAGGGCGGCGAGCGCGCGCGCCACCTCGCCGGCCCCGGCCGAGGCGTCCTCGCTCGCCGCGAGCCGGTACACCTTCCTCGCCTCGAGCGGCGCCCCGTCGCAGCCGGTCACGGTCCCGTCCGCCCCGACCGCGAGGCCGGCGAAGCTCGCCTCGGCGGGCCCGCCACCGCCCCCGGCCCCGGCCGCGCGCACGAGCGCCTCCACCTCCCACCCCTCCACCGCGGCCACCACCAACCGGTCGGGCGCGGGGAAGGCCTCGCGCAGCGCGCCGGCCGTCACCTTCCCGGCGGGCAGGTCGGCCCGGAGGGCGGCCGCCGGGACGACCCCGAACGAGGCGCCCCCGGCCCGGCGCAGCGCCGCCGCCGCCGCCACGCCGAGCGACCGGGCGCCGCCGGAGGGGGCCTCGCGGGCGAGCGGCGCCTCGAGCGACGCCCCCAGCTCGCGCTCCGCCTCGATCCGCGCCATGGCCACGAACGGCCCGACCGCCGCCTCCACCGTGGCCGGGAGCACGCCCCGCCGGTAGGCTGCGGCCGGCCGGTCGCCCCCGCGCCCGGAGCCGCCGTCGGGCGCATCCCCTCCTGCACCCGGCGTGGGCTCCCTGGCGGCGACCTGGCCGGCCCCCCCCTTCTCGCAAAGCGTCAGCCGCGCCAGCCGCTCCCCCTTCCCCGGCGCCTGCACCACCGGCACGCCGCCCACCTCCAGGGCGAGCGACCGGTGCGAGTGGCCGGCCACGATCCCGTCCACGGCGTCGCCCAGCTCCTGGGCCAGCCGGAAGAGCGCCGAGTCCTGGCAGGCGGCCGGATCCCGCGCGCCCTCGGGGCAGCTCGCGCCCACGTGGGCCACCACCAGCACGAGGTCGGCCCCGTCGCGCCGGAGCGTGCGCGCCGCCACCGCCGCCGCGGGCGCCTCGTCGCCGAACTCGAGCCCCCGCACCCGGCCGGGCGGCACGAGCGCGCGCCCCTCCGCGGGCGCGATCCCGACGATGCCCACCGCGAGCCCGCTCGGCATGGTCACGATGCTCCCGGACCTGAGGTTCTTCCAGCGGGGCAAGGCGCCCGTCCCGGCCTCCTTCAGGTTGGCGGCGAGCCAGGGGAAGCGCGTCCCGGCCACGCGGGCGCGGAGCGTCTCCCAGCCCTGGCCGAACTCCTGGTCGCCCACCGCCGCGGCCGAGACGCCCAGCGCCTCGAGGCCGGCGGCGACGGCCTGCCCCTCGGTGAAGTCCGCCTCCGCCGTCCCGAAGAGCACGTCGCCCGCCGCCACCACCAGCGCGTCCCCCTCCGCCCGCGCCGCCTCCACCTCGGCGGCGAGCCGCGGCAAGGCCTCGGTCCGGCCGTGAAGGCCGGCGACCGACAGCACCTCGACGCAGCGGGGAGCCGCGGCGAGGGCGATGACGGCGAGTGTGGTGAGCACGGGAACCGCCGGAGTGCCACGGGATTCTATCCGAGGCGGCGCCGGCCGGTTGCGGCGGGGAGGGGTCCCCGATGGGCCATGCGCGCTGGCGCCCCGCGCCCGGCTCACCCCCGCGAGGCCCGGGGGACGGGCGAGGAAGCTGGAGTAACCTTCACGCTTCCGGGGGCTCCCCGCCAACGAGGGCATGCTCGAGGGGGCCGACGAGGCGCTCCTACCTGGCCCGGCGGCGGAGCGCCGGCAGCGTCAGCCGCTCCCCGCCGCGGACCGTCCGCGCCGCGTGGATGGATCGGTTCGCGGGCCGCCGGCGCCGTCGGCCCGCGGCTGGAGGATGACGCTCCGCGCCCGCCCCCTCACCTCACCCCGAGCAGCTCCACCTCGAACACCAGCGTGGCGTTCGGCGGGATGACGCCGCCGGCCCCGCGCTTCCCGTACCCGAGCTCGGGCGGGATGGTGAGCTTGCGCTTGCCGCCCACCTTCATCCCGGCCACGCCCTGGTCCCAGCCCGGGATCACCTGGCCGACGCCCAGGTCGAACTCGAACGGCTCGCGCCCGACGCTCGAGTCGAACTGGGTGCCGTCCTGGAGCCACCCGGTGTAGTGGACCGAGACCACGTCCTTGCGCTTCGCCTCGCGCCCGCTGCCGACCACCAGATCCTCGATCACCAGGCCCGCCATGCTCACCTCTCCACCCCGCGTGGGAACTTCCGCGCCGCGATCCGCTCCATCCCGTCCATGTACGGCCGGAGCGCCTCGGGCACGAGCACGCTCCCGTCCTCCTGCTGGCACTGCTCCAGGATGGCCACCACCGTCCGCCCGATGGCCACCCCGCTCCCGTTGAGCGTGTGCGCGAGCCGGGGCTTGCCGCCCTCGCCGCGGTAGCGCACCCGGATCCGCCGGGCCTGGAAGTCCTCGCAGTTCGAGACCGAGCTGATCTCCCGGAAGGCCCCCTGGCCGGGGCACCACACCTCGACGTCGTAGGTCTTGGCCGAGGCGAACCCCATGTCGCCCGCGCACAGGAGCACCACCCGGTGGTGGAGCCCGAGCCGGCGCAGGACCTCGCAGGCGTCGTCGAGCATCTTCTCGTGCTCGGCCCAGCTCTCCTCGGCCTTCGCGAGCTTCACCAGCTCCACCTTGTGGAACTGGTGCTGGCGGATGATGCCGCGGGTGTCCTTCCCGGCCGCGCCCGCCTCGGCGCGGAAGCAGGGCGTCCAGGCGGTGTACGAGACGGGCAGGGCGTCGGCCTCGAAGATCTCGTCCCGGTGCATGTTCGTGACCGGGACCTCGGCGGTGGGGATGAGGTAGAGCGGGTTCTCCCCGGCCGTCTTGAAGAGGTCGTCCTCGAACTTGGGGAGCTGGCCGGTGCCGGTCATGGTCTCGCGCGTGACGAGGTAGGGCGGCAGCACCTCGACGTACCCGCGCCCGACGTGCACGTCGAGGAAGAACGAGGCCAGCGCCCGCTCCAGCCGCGCCCCGGCCCCCTTCGAGATGGTGAAGCGCGATCCGGAGAGCTTGGCCGCCTGCGGCCACTCCAGGATCCCGAGCTGCTCGCCCAGCTCCCAGTGCGGCCGCGGCGTGAACCCGTAGGCCCTCTTCTCGCCCCAGCTCCGCACCACCACGTTGGCGGTCTCGTCCTTCCCGTCCGGCACGCTCTCGTGCGGCGGGTTCGGGACGAGCAGGAGCAGCCGCTCGATCTCGCCCTCCACCTGGGCGAGCGCCGCCTCGGTCCGCTTCGCCTCGTCGCCCATCGCCCGCAGCTCCGCCCGGGCCTTCTCGCCGGCTGCCTTGTCCTTCTTCACGAGGTCGCGGATGCGCGCGTTCGCCTCGGACTGCTCCTTCTTCTGCCGCTCGAGCTGGACGTTCAGCTCGCGTCGCCGGCCGAGGAGGGGCCTGACCGGCGCGAGCGCGGCGACGGCCGCCTCGCCCCTGCGCGCGAGCTTCCGCTCCACGGCGTCGAAGTCCTGGGCGAGCGCCTTGAGGTCGAGCATGGCCGGTGGGATCCCTCGAAAACGGCCCGAAAATCCGGGGCCCAAGGATTAGTCCTTAACCTCGGGGCGTTCAAGGGGTCAGAACGTGCGTGACCGCGGCATTCCGCATGGACGACCACGGCGACATCGGACGCAGCTCGTTCCGGGTGATTCCGGGCGGGGCGGGATTCCAGGGAGCCGCCCCCCCGGAGTCGCCGGACGAGCCGGCCCTGGTGGCCGCCTTCCTCCTGGGCGACGACGCCGCCTTCGGCGAGCTGGTCCGCCGGAACGAGGACGTGGTCCTCCGCATCGTCCGCCGCTACGCGCGCTCCC
>DATIUR010000094.1:0-4286 GCA_035466675.1 Anaeromyxobacteraceae bacterium
AGGCCGCCGGTCAGGCCGGTCGCCCAGGCGACGGCCGTGGCCACCGAGGCGGCGGCCACGGCCAGGGCGGCGGGGCGGAGCCAGCCGGGGAGGAGCGGCGTAGCCTCGCCCCAGCGGGCCAGCGAGGCGGCGTCCACGCCCGCCCGCACGTCGTCCCCCAGGACGGCCAGGTCCTCGCGCAGGTCGAGCCGCGGGGCGAGGTCGCGGACGGCGCCCTGTCGGGCGCCGATCTCGCCGGGCTCCGCGGGCGAGAGCAGCCAGGCGGCGAGGCGCTCCTCGCCCGGCCGGGTGCGGGCGGCGCAGAGGAGCTCGAAGAGCGAGGCCCGCCCGAAGAGGTCCAGGTCCTGCGCGTACAGGTGATCGGGAGGGGCGAGGGCCTCGCCGGCGACGCCCGAGCCCGCCCACCGCTCCTCGAGCCGCGCCAGGATCGCCTCGTGGAACGCCACCGCCCGCCTGGCCCGCGCCCGGGCGCGGATGGCGCGGTCGTGCACCACGGCCAGCGCCAGGAACACCAGGGCGGGGAGGGCGAGCCAGGAGGCCGAGAGGCGGCCCGGGCCGAAGGCGAGCCAGGAGAGGCCGGCGGCAATGGCGAAGACGGCCAGGCGCGCGCCGGCGAGCCGCGCGTCGCGGCGGTCCTGGCGCGCCACCTCCGCCCGCCTGGCCGCGAGCCGGGCGAGGATCTCGGGCCTGGGGTCGGGCATGCGGCGGGAGGCTACACGACGGTGCGCGAATCGGGATCACAGAAGCGAAGCGTCCGCCCACGGGCCCCGCGGGGAAGGCGTTCCCCTCGGCGCTCCGCGACTCCCCCGTAGCCGTACCGTCGCCGCTCCCGTCCGCTCCCGCCGGCATCGACGCCCTGCCAGCACGCGGGGGTGCCGCCCTTGTCGCAGCGGCTGGACCGGCGTCGCTGCCGGTCCGATCCCCGACCGAAGAAGCCCTCCCGCGCTCGAACGCTCCGCGCCTGCGGGCAACGCCCCCCGCGTGGCCCTGTCCCGCCGGCGGCTGCGCTCCCCGGCGCGGCGAGACCCGGGGCCGCGCCGCGCAGCGAGCCGTCGGCGAGGGCCTGCCGGTTCCCTGTCAGCTGCGGTGCAACGCATGTCCAGCCGCAGCCTTCCGGCCTGACGCGCCCGGCTGGTTTGCGTTGCCGCAGGGGTTCCGGGCGCGGGGAGACGGTTCCGGCTTCGGCGGCGGTCCACGCCCCGGCGAGCAAGCGCGCGGGCCCGGGCTCGTCCGCGCCGCGTCGGAGACGGTTGCCGGCGATAGGCACGCCGCCGGCGCGGCGAGCGAGGGGACCTCGGGCAAGGGTCCCCGTCGAGTGTCTCAGGAGGCGTGGCGCGGCGTCGCCCCGACTTGACGGCGGGCCGTCCGTCCGCGATGGTCCGGCGGCGGCGGGCCGCCGCGGCGCGGAGGACGGAACGATGGCGACGTCGAGGGACCTGACCGACTTCATGGCGTTCCAGGAGGCCCTCTCCGACGAGGAGCGGGCCGTGCGCGAGCAGGCCCGGCAGTTCGTGAACGCGGAGGTCCTGCCCGTCATCGAGGAGCACGCCCAGGCGCAGACCTTCCCGCTCCACCTGGTCCGGCCCATGGGCGAGATGGGCTTCTTCGGGCCGACGCTGCCGCCGCGCTACGGCGGCGCCGGGATCTCCGCCGTGGCCTACGGGCTCCTCCTGTACGAGCTCGAGCGCGGGGACTCGGGGCTCCGCAGCTTCGCCTCGGTGCAGGGCGGGCTGGTCATGTACCCCATCCACGCCTACGGCACCGAGGCGCAGCGGGAGCGGTGGCTCCCCCGGCTGGCGCGCGGCGAGGCGGTGGGCTGCTTCGGGCTCACCGAGCCCGACTTCGGCTCGAACCCGGCCGGCATGCGCACGCGGGCGGTGCGGGAGGCGGGGGGGCGCTGGCGCCTCTCCGGGGCGAAGATGTGGATCACGAACGGCTCGATCGCCGACGTGGCCGTGGTCTGGGCCCGGACCGACGACGGGATCCGCGGCTTCCTGGTGGAGCGCGGCACGCCCGGCTTCTCCGCCCCGGAGATGAAGGGCAAGTGGTCGCTCCGCGCCTCGGTCACCTCCGAGCTGGTGCTCGACGACGTGGTGGTGGAGGAGGAGAGGAGCCTGCTCCCCGGGGCGGTGGGCCTCCGGGCGCCGCTCTCCTGCCTCGACCAGGCCCGCTACGGGATCGCCTGGGGCGCGCTCGGGGCCGCCGACGCCTGCTACCAGGTGGCGCTCGACTACGCGAAGGAGCGGGTCCAGTTCGACCGCCCCATCGCCGCGTTCCAGCTCCAGCAGGAGAAGCTGGCCTGGATGGTGACGGAGCTCACCCGCGGGCAGCTCCTCGCGCTGCAGCTCGGGCGGCTCAAGGAGCAGGGGAAGGCCACGCCGGCCCAGATCTCCATGGCCAAGATGAGCAACGTGGCGGCGGCGCGGGAGATCTGCGCGCGGGCCCGGACCATCCTGGGCGCGAACGGGATCCTGGACGAGTACCCGGTGATGCGCCACATGGCGAACCTCGAGTCGGTCTACACCTACGAGGGCACGCACGACATGCACACCCTCGTGGTGGGCCAGGCCGTCACCGGGATCGCGGCGTTCCGGTGAGCGCGGCGCGGCGATGACCCGGCCGGGTACGGCCATCCGGACCGCTCGATCTTCGGGCGCGGCCCGGGCTCCCGCGTATACACGGCAGGCATGCCGCCCCGTCCGACCACGGTCCACGCCGAGGCTCCGCGCCCGTCCCGCGCGCGGGGCGAGAGCCGGGGGACGCCCGCGGCGCGCGCCGGGACCGAGCGCGAGCGCTTCCTCGCCGACGTGCTCCGGGGCCTCTCGGCCGCGCGCAGGTGGCTGCCGCCGAAGTGGTTCTACGACGGGCCGGGGTGCGAGCTGTACGGCCGCATCACCCGCCTCCCGGAGTACTACCTCACCCGCACCGAGGCGGGCATCCTCGGCCGCCACCTGCCGGAGATCGCCCGGGCGGTGGGACCGCGCGCCCTCGTCTTCGAGTACGGCGCCGGCGGCGGCGAGAAGGCCCTGCGGCTGCTCGCGGCCCTGGACCGGCCGGCCGGCTACCTGCCGGTGGAGATGTCCGCCCCGGCGCTCGCCGCCGCCCGGGACGAGGTGCAGGCGCGCTTCCCGGCGCTCCCCGTCCGGGCGGTCCAGGCCGACTTCGCCGAGGACTTCGCCCTGCCCGCCGGCGGGATCCCCTGCGCGCGGCGGCTGGCCTTCTTCCCGGGCTCGACCGTCGGCAACTTCGATCCGGCGGAGGCCCGCCGCCTGCTCTCCCGCATGGCGCGACACGCCGGCCGCGGCGGGCGGCTGCTCCTCGGGGTGGACCTGCGCAAGGACCGCGAGACCCTGGAGCGGGCCTACGACGACGCGGAGGGCGTCACCGCCGCCTTCGACCTGAACCTGCTCGCCCGGATCAACCGGGAGCTCTCCGGCGACTTCCGGCTCGAGGCGTTCCGCCACCGGGCCCGCTGGGACGCGGCGCTCGGCCGGGTGGAGATGCACCTCGAGAGCCTGTGCGACCAGGTGGTGCACGTGGCGGAGCGGCCCTTCGCGTTCCGGGCGGGCGAGACGATCCACACCGAGAGCTCGTACAAGTGGGACTCGGCCGCCTTCGACGCCCTGGCGGCCCGCGCCGGCTGGCGCAACGAGCGGACCTTCACCGACGAGCGGGGCTGGTTCGCCGTGAAGCTCTTCGCGACCTGACCGGCCGCTACCGCGGCTGGGCCGGGGGCGCCTGCGGCTCGGTCGGCGGCGCCGGCGGAGGTCCCCAGCCGCCCGGAACCGCGGTGCCCCATGGGTCGGCGCCCGTGGGCGGGATGAAGCCCGGCCGGAGCGCCCGGCACGCGCCGAGGTCGCCGCCGATGCAGAGGGCGTTCAGGCTCTTCACCTCCCGGCACCGGCTCGCGCTCCGGAAGCCGGACATCGCCGAGGCGGTGCAGGCGGCGGCGGGCAGGAGGAAGGCGGCCGCCATGGCCGCCTGGTCGTTCGCGTCGATGACGCAGAGCTCGCCGGGGGCGCAGTCGGGCGCCGAGAGGATGGCGATCCCCGCCGCCCCGTGGACCACGGCGCACACCGTGTCGAGGACCGGCGCGATCCGCGTCCTCGTGCACTGGACCGGCGCGTTCGGGGCCAGCACCGGCTCCGGCGGCCTCGTCATGAAGAGAAAGGAGCAGCCGCCCGCCGGGAGCGCCGCGAGGGCCAGGGCCGCCGCGAGGAGCGGGCGCCGGGTCGTCCGGATCGCGGCGGATCTTCTCCCGGTCACGCGGTCACCGCTGCTGCGTC
>DATIUR010000095.1:0-8201 GCA_035466675.1 Anaeromyxobacteraceae bacterium
AACGCCCGCGACGCCATGCCGGCCGGCGGCCGGCTCGCGCTGGTGGTCCAGGGCGAGCTGCCGCCCTCGGGAGTCGAGGACGCCTCCTCCGGCAGCCGCTGGGTCGGCCTGACCGTGAGCGACACGGGCGTGGGGATGGACGAGGCCACGCTGGCCCGGGCCTTCGACCCCTTCTTCACGACCAAGGGGCCCGGCGCGGGCTCCGGCCTGGGGCTCGCCACGGTCCACGGGCTCGTCCACGGCGCGGGGGGGCGGATCCGCGTGGAGAGCGCGCCCGGCCGGGGCTCGACCTTCCGGGTCGCGCTCCCCCGGGCCGAGGGGGCTCCGGACGCCCCGTGCTGCGGCGAGGAACGGCCCTTCCTGCCCCCGGAGCGCGCCGCCGGGTCGATCCTCCTCGTGGAGGACGAGCCGTCGGTGCGCGGCGTGGCGCGCCGGGTCCTCGCGGCCCGCGGCTACGACGTCCACGAGGCGCGCGACGGCGAGGAGGCGCTCCGTTTCCTGGAGCGCGGCGCCGGCCCGGTCGACCTGGTGGTGACGGACTTCGTGATGCCCCGCCTGAGCGGCGCCGACCTCGCCGCGCGCCTGCGGGCGCTCCGCCCGGGCCTGCCCGTGATCTTCGTCTCCGGGTACACCGCGGAGGTGCTGCCGGCGGAGCTGCCCGGGCGCTTCCTCCGCAAGCCCTACTCGCCCTCCGAGCTGCTCTGCGCCGTCGCCGAGGCTCTGGGAGGGCGGTGCGGCGAGGCGGACGCGGGCCCGCCGGCTGGGCGGACGGACTCGCCACCGCCGCCCTGAGGGGCACGCGGAGACGCTCCGGAGCGAGCTGCGGAAGAGCATCGCCCTCCTCGACGCCGAGGACGAGCGCGGCCTCACTGCTCGCCCCCAAGCGGGTGTTGCACCCGCCGATCCCCGTGCTATTGGCTCGCTTGCCTCGGGCGTCGGCCACCCGAAGGAACGTCTCCGCGGGGGAACATCCATGACATCCCAGGTCGCGGCGCGCGAGGATCTCGCGGTCCTCGACGCGATCGAGGACCCGATCTTCGTCATGGAGGTCGAGCCGGGGCCGGTCTACCGCTGCCGCTTCGTGAACGCGGCCTACGAGGCGGTCACCGGCTTCCAGCGCCACGCGCTGGTGGGCCGAAGCCCGCGCGAGGTGCTCCCGGCGAAGGAGGCCGGGTACGTCGAGCGCCGCTACGCCGAGGCGACGGCGGCCCGCCGGGCGATCCGCTACGAGGAGACCGCCACGACGCCCGCCGGGACGGTCCACGTCCTCACCACCCTCACGCCGATCTTCGAATCCTCCGGCCGGTGCACGCTGGTGGGCCTCCTGCGCGACGTGACCGACCGGGTGAGGCTGGAGGAGCGCCTGCGCCGCTCCAACGAGGCCTTCGCGCGCGCCCAGCGCATCGCCCGGGTGGGAAGCTGGGACTGGGACGTCGTCGGGAATCGCCTGGAGTGGTCGGAGGAGCTGTACCGCATCTTCGGCATCGATCCGGCCAGGTTCACCGCCTCCTACGAAGCGTTCCTCGCCCGCGTGCACCCGGAGGACCGCGGCGAGGTCGAGCGGGCCGTCGAGAAGGCGCTGCGCCAGGGCGCCCCCTACGACGTCGACCACCGGATCGTCCTCGACGACGGCACGGTCCGGATCGTCCACGAGCAGGCGGAGGTCGTCCGCGACGGGGCCGGAAACCCGACCTCGATGGTGGGGACGGCCAGGGACGTCACGGAGGAGCGGCGCGCGTCGGACGCGCTCCGGCTCGCCGAGTCGGCGCTCGATGCCGCCACCATCGCCGTCGCCATCGGCGACATGGAGGGAAAGGTCACCTACGCGAACCACGCCCTGGCCCGGCTCTGGGGCTTCGGGCGGCGGGAGGAGCTGATCGGCCAGCCCATCCCGAACTTCTGGACCGATCCCGAGGCGGCCCGGGCCGCCGTCGAGGCGGTGGGCCGCGACGGGCGCTCCGTCGGGGAGCTGGAGGCGATCCGCCGGGACGGGCGCCGCCTGCTCCTCCGGGTGACCTCGAACCTCTTCACCGGGGGCGACGGCGCGCCGATGAGGACGATGGCGACCTTCGACGACGTCACCGAGCTGCACGCCACCCGCGACCACCTCGTGGCGGCGCAGCGCCTCGCCGGCCTCGGCACCTGGTCGGTGGACCTCAGGACCGGCCGGCTGGAGCTGTCGGAGGAGGCCGGCCGCCTGCTGGGCGTCGATCCCGGCGGCTCCGCCCACTCGGTGGAGACGATCCTGGATCGCTTTCGGCCGGCGGACCGCGAGGCGGCCGCCGGCGCCTTGAGGCGCGCCGCGAGCGGCGGCGACCCCACCGGGCTCGACCTGCGCGTCGCCCTCCCGGACGGCCGCGAGCGCGTGGTCTACTCCCAGTCGCGGCTGCTCCGGGATGCGGCCGGGAAGCCCTCCGAGCTGCGCGGCGTCCTGCAGGACGTCACCGCCCGCGTCTCGATGGAGGAGCAGCTCCGCCAGTCGCAGAAGATGGAGGCGGTGGGAAAGCTCGCGGCGGGCGTGGCCCACGACTTCAACAACCTTCTCACGGTGATCCGGAGCTGCGCCGAGATCCTGGCCGGGGCGTTCCCGGCGGGGAGCCCTCGCGCGAGCCACGTCGGCGACATCGCCCTCGCCGCGGACCGCGCGGCCGACCTGGTCCGACAGCTTCTCGCCTTCGGGCGCCGTCAGCAGCTCGACCCGCGGGTGGTCGATCTGGACGACGCCGTCGAGGGGTTCACCCCGATGCTGCGGAGGGTGATCCGCGAGAACGTCCGGATCGAGCTGGGGCTGGCCCGCTCGGGCATGGCCGTGCGCGTCGACCCCGGACAGCTCGGCCAGGTGCTCATGAACCTCGCGGCGAACGCCCGCGACGCCATGCCCGGAGGAGGGCGGCTCGCCATCGAGACCCGACGCGAGCGGGTGGGCGAGGGGCTCGCCGCCTCCCAGGGGGTCGCGGCGGGACCGTTCGCGGTCCTGCGCGTGCGGGACTCGGGAACGGGGATCCCGCCGGAGGCGCTGCCGCACGTCTTCGAGCCGTTCTACACCAGCAAGATCGCGGGAAGGGGCACCGGCCTCGGGCTGGCCACCGTGGACGGGATCGCCCGGCAGTCGGGCGGGTTCGTCCGCGCCTCGAGCGACCCGGGGCAGGGAGCGTGCTTCGAGGTCTTCCTCCCGGAGGTGGCCGCGGCCCCGGTGGCCCCGGCCGCGAGCGCCGCGCCCCCGCCCGCGGCGGGGCGCGGGGAGACGGTCCTGGTGGTGGAGGACGATCCGGCCGTGCGCTCGGTGGTGGAGCTCACGCTCCGGCAGCAGGGCTTCACCGTCGTGGCCGTCTCCGGCCGCGAGGAGGCGCACCTGGCGCTCGACCGGCTCTCCCGGCCGCCCGACCTCGTCCTCACCGACGTGGTGATGCCGGGCGGCAGCGGCGTGCTCCTCGCCGAGGAGCTCTCGCGCCGCGGCGTCTCGAGTGTCCTCTTCATGTCGGGCTACTCCGACGAGGTCCTGTCGGGAGACGGCCTCGTCCACCCGGGGGTGAACCTGGTGCCGAAGCCGTTCACGCCCAGCGAGCTGCTCCGCCACGTCCAGGCCGCCCTCGCCGCGCGCTGAGGCCGTTCGCGCGCAGGGCTCGGCGCGAGGCGGCGGCGGTCCGCCGGCCGACGCTCACCGCGCCTGCGCCCCGGCCAGATCCGGCGACGCGCTCCGGAGGGCGCGGGCCAGCCGGCCCTCCAGGTGGACCGGCTCGGCTCCCACCACCCCGACGCCGTACCTTCGCAGCCAGGACCGCGTGGGATAGTCCGGGCGCCTCGCCAGGAGCAGGACCCCCGCGTCCGGGCGGTGGCGCCGGATCCACCGCGCGAGCGTCAGCGAAGCCTCCGGTCCCAGGGGCTGGAGCGGATGCCGGCAGAGGACCACGTCGTGACGCCCGCGGGAGAGGGCCGCAGCGGCCTCCCCGATGCTGCGGGCGAGGTCCACCTTCGCGCCGAGCCGCTCGAGCACGTTCGGCACGGGCAGGCGGTCGCTGCGGTGGTCGACGAGGAGCACGCGGCGCATGCTCCGGGAGGAAGCAAGGCCCGGGCCATCCGGCAAGATGGCGAAAATACAGCAGAACCCCATCTGATTGTAGAGTGAATCATCCAGAATCCAGATCAGCGTCTGGATCTGGGAAGGACGATCCCGTGCGCCTTGATCCGCTGGTAGAGCGTGCTCCGCGGGATCCCGAGCCGCTCCGCGGCCTCCCGGACGCGGTACCCCACCCCCGCGAGAGTCCGCTCGATGTGCTCCCGCTCCAGGTCCCCCAGCGTCACGGCGGCCTGGGCAGGTCCAGCACGCTTCCCCGCGTCGAGGCGCAGGTGCTCCGCCCTCAGCTCGGCCCGGTCGGTCAGCAGGACGGCGCGCTCGAGGACGTTGCGAAGCTCCCGGACGTTGCCGGGCCAGCGGTAGGCCCGCAGGGCCTCGACGGCGTCGGGTGCGAGCGACACGCCCCCCGCGCGCGCCGGGCCGAAGTCGGCCAGGATCCTCCTGGCGAGGAGGAGGACGTCGTCGGCTCGGTCGCGGAGCGGCGGGACCGCGAGCGGCAGGGCGCTAATGCGGTAATAGAGGTCCGCGCGGAAGGTCCCGGCGGCCGCGAGCCCGGCCAGGTCCTGGTTCGTCGCGGCGAGGAGCCGGATGTCCACGGATCGGTCCTCGACGCCGCCGACGCGACGGAACCGCCGCTCCTCCACGACCTTCAGGATCTTGGCCTGGACGGCCAGGGAGACGTCGCCGATCTCGTCGAGGAAGAGCGTCCCTCCGTTCGCCACCTCGAAGAGCCCCGCCTTGGCCGCCACCGCTCCGGTGAACGCCCCTCGCTCGTGGCCGAACAGCTCCGAGTCGAGCAGCTCCCCGGAGAGCCCGGCGCAGTTGACGTCGACGAAGGGGCCCCCGGCCCGGGGAGAGCGATCGTGGATCCAGCGCGCCACGAGCCCCTTCCCCGTCCCGGTCTCGCCCTGGATCAGGACGGGGCTCGCCGCCCCGAGCAGGCGCCGCGCCTGCGCCGCGAGCGACCGGATGGCCTCGCTCGACCCGGCGAACGGATCGACACCCTCCGTCCGGCGCCCGGGCGAGCGCTCGGCCGCGGCGGCCTCGACCAGGCGCAGCAGCTCGGCGGGCGGGGGCGGCTTGCTGACGAAGTGGTAGGCCCCCCGCTTCATGGCCGAGACCGCGAGGTCGATGGTGCCGTGCCCGGTGACGACGATGATGGGAACCTGGATGTCCGCGGCCGGCAGGGCTCCGAGCAGATCGAGGCTCGAGCCGTCCGCCAGATGGTGGTCGACGATGGTCACGTCGAAGGCGGAGCCCTGGAGCGCCTGCAGGGCGGCCCGGACGCCCTCGGCCTCGGCCACCTCGTGCCCCGCGGACTCGAGGAGGCCCCTCAGGCTCCGCCGCACGAGGGCGTCGTCCTCGACGAGAAGGACCTTCAGGCGGGGCATGGAGCCGTCGGGCGCAAGGGCATCACGTAAGCGTTCATTATCGGGAGACCTTGACCCGGGTCAAGGGGCGATCCGGGGGCGCGCCGATCACGCCTCCACCTCGTCCAGCCAGGCCATCTGGATGGCCTCGAGGATCTTCTCGTTCGACCGGTCGGGCGCGTCGTCGAAGCCGGGCAGCTCCCGCACCCAGCGGTGCAGGTCGGTGAAGCGCACCCCGAGCGGCGCCACCCCGGGGTGGCGCTCGGCGAGGGCGATGGCGATCTCGCGGACGTCGGTCCACCTCATGGCGCGTCCCCCTGGCTGCGCGGCGTCACCTCGGCCACCACCGCGCGGCGGAACCGCTCCTGGCGCGCGGCGGGCACGGGCGCCGGCGCCGGCGCGCCGCCCAGGGCCTCGACGCGCTCGCGGGCCGGCGGATGGCGGGAGAGGAAGCCCCCCTGGGCCGCCTTCCCGCCGAGGCGGGAGAGGAACGCCGGCAGCGCCGCCGGGTCGTAGCCGGCGGCGGCCAGGATCCTCGACGCGAAGGCGTCGGCCGCGAGCTCGTCCCTCTTGCCGAAGCCGCGGTCGAGCACGAAGTCGGCGCCCACCGTCACCACCTTGCCGAAGAAGGCGTGGGCGAGGTCGCTCGTCCCGCGGAGCATGCCCTCGGTGACGTGCTCCTGGCGGCGGGCCGCCTCGACCGGCCCCAGGGTGTGGCCCCGCTGGACGTGGGCCACCTCGTGGGCGAGCACGGCGGCCAGCTCGTCCTCGCTCCGCACCTGGCCGACGAGGCCGGTGGTGACCACCACGAAGCCGCCCGGGCACCCCACCGCGTTCACGGCCGGCGAGTCCACCAGGAGGAAACGGTAGCCGCGCAGCGGATAGGGGCGGTCCTCCTCGGGCACGCGCAGCTCCGCCGCCGCCCAGGCCACCGTGGTCCCCACCGCCCGGAGGTAGCGGCTCGCCGGGTGCTCCGGCGCCACCGGGGCGCCGCCGATGCGGGCCACCACCGTGGCGGCCACGGTCTTCCCCAGGTGGTGCTCCTGAACCATGTCGAACGAGGCCTTCTTGCCCAGCTCGCCGGTCACCGCCATGCCCAGGAGGTTTCCCCCCATCCGCTGCGCGTCGGCGTCGAGCTGGCGGCCGATCACCTCGCCGCCCGGGACGTTCTTCAGCACCTGGGCGCAGCCCGCCCCGGCGAGGAGCAGGGCGCCGAGCGCGATCCGGGCCCTCACGGCGCGCCCCCCGCGGCCAGGCCGCCCTCGGCCCGGAAGGCCTCGACGGCCTCCGGGGAGGGCTCGGCCCCGCGCTCGAGGTGGGCCTCCACCGCGCGGAAGGCGCCGTCGAGGTCGCGGTGCTCGCCCCGGTAGCGCGCCTCCTCCGCCTCGGAGAAGCCGCGCCCGGCCAGCTCCACGTCCCGCTGGGAGGCGCGGGAGGGATCGCCGGTCAGCTCCCCCGCCGCCCGGTCGGACCAGGCCGACTCGTGGAGCCAGCACTTCCCGGCGCCGGGCTCGGCCAGGCGCGCCCATCCCTTCCGGCGCTCGAGGAGCTTCACCTTCGCCCCGGGCCGGACCTCGCCCGGGCAGGTCCGGCCATAGAAGCGGGGGGCCGCCATGAGCCGCGCGCCCTCGCGCTTCACGGTCACCTGGTCCCCGCCCGCGGTGGCGGCGAGGAGCAGGATCGCGAGCATCGCACCGTCGACGGCCATGGCGCTCCTTTCACTTGTCGTGCAGCTCGAAGACGCCGTCCCAGTCCGGGGGCGGCGGCGCGGCCAGCAGCGCCGCGCAGCGGTCGAGGTAGAGGCGGGCCACGCCGTCCCCGGGGCGCGCCGCGGAGAGCGCCGCGAACCGTTCCCTCGCCTCGGCGAAGCGGCGGGACCGGAAGTCCGCCACCCCCGCCTCCCACCCGGCCAGCCACTCCCGATCCGCTCCCGCGAGCGCGGCGGCGAGGCCCCACGGCTCGTGGACCGGCACGCCCTCCCGCTTCCCCTTCACCCGGAGGAGGTCGATCGAGCGGAAGGCCACGGCCGCCCCGGCCGCGGACCGGGTGGCGTCGCCGGCCAGGATGCCGGTGCCGTAGGCCTTGTTCGCCCCCTCGAGGCGGGAGGCCAGGTTCACGCCGTCGCCGAAGACGGTGTAGTTGGCCTTCCGGCGGGAGCCGACGTTCCCGGCCACCGCCAGGCAGGTGTTCACGCCCGCGCGCACGTGCAGGTCGATCGCGTACCGGCGCGCCCAGTCGGGCCGCCTCGTCTCCACCGCCCGGCGCATCTCCAGGGCGGCGGCGCAGGCGCGGGCGGCGTGGTCCGGCAAGGGCAGCGGCGCGCCCCAGACCGCCATCACCGCGTCCCCGATGAACTTGTCCACCCACCCGCCGTGCCGCTCCACGATCTCGGCCTGCTCGGAGAAGTACTCGTTCAGGAACTCGACCAGGCGCTCGGGGGGGAGGTCCTCGGAGAGCGCCGTGAACCCGCGGATGTCGGAGAAGTAGACGGTCAGCTCCTGCCGGGCCCCGCCGAACCGGTCGAGCAGGTCCCGCCGGTCGAGCAGCGCCCGCACCAGGGCCGGCGAGGTGTAGCGGCCGAGCGCGTCGTGCACGAAGCGCCGCTCGCGCCGCTCCGCGGCCAGGAGGCGCACCTCGGCGCCGAGCGTGGCGAGCACGGCGCCGCCCACGGGGGCGGCGATCGCGATCCACAGGCCGCGCCCGGCCATGACCTGCGCGAGGGCACCGTAGGCGAGCGCCGCGGCGGCGACGCCCCC
>DATIUR010000096.1:0-2184 GCA_035466675.1 Anaeromyxobacteraceae bacterium
GGCCGAGGCGAGGAAGCGGGTGGCCGACCTGGAGGCCGAGCTCAAGAAGTCGCGGGGGCGCCTGGAGACGGAGAAGCGCCTCTACGTGGTCCAGAAGGGCGAGCTGGACCTGGCCCACGATCGGTACGCGGAGCTGCGCCGCCGCCACGATCAGCTCCGCAAGGAGTACGACGAGCTGGTCGAGGCGGTCCGGCAGGCGGCGCGCGAGGAGCAGCGCACCGGCGCGACGCCGGTGGCCGGGGCGGGCGACCCGGGGCCGGCGCGGTAGGAGCGCGCCCCCTCACGCTCGACCCTCTCGCCCGCGGGGCGGTCAGCGGCGGCTCCGCCGCCATTCGGCGGCGTCGCCCTCATTTTCACTGCGCGTTGACGAGCAGCTTGTAGAGCGGCGAGAGGTCGCGGAAGACGCCCAGCAGATCTCCGAGGGAGAGGCTCCGCGCCTCCTCGCGGTCGAAGGCGATCCCCAGGTCCACCCCGGCCCGCCCCGACGCCAGCCCCTCCCCCACCTCGCGCCAGAAGGCGGGCGTGTGGGCCGGAGCCGTCTCGGGGAGCTCCTCGTGGTTCCACTCGAGGTACGGCCGGAGCCGCCGGAAGGGCTTCCCCTTCCTGGCCAGGTTCACCGCCTCCCGCTCCAGCGCGCGGCGCATCGCCTCCCGGCGGGGCGAGTCGCCGCGGACCGCCACCCGGGCGTGCAGGTGGTCGCGGGTGAGCACCACCGCCAGGACCGGCAGCCCGCGGAAGGTCTTCGGGCTGTCGCAGAAGGCGACCAGCACCTCCTCGGGCGGGACGCCCTTCCGCCGGGCCACGTGCCCGGGGTGGCAGTGCAGCGTCTTCCCCGCCACCCGCGAGAGCCCGGAGAGGCACTGGTCCCCGATCCGGAGCAGCTTCGGCTGGAGGCTCGCCTCGAGCGCGTCGGCGCGCGCCGTGGGATCGTCGATCTCGAACAGCGCGAAGTCCGGTGGACCGAGGCCGAGGCCTGACATCGGGCCCCTCCGACGCAAACCACGGCATTCTAACACACGTTGACTGGCCGGCGCCGCCTGCTAGGTTCTCGCCGCGATGCAGAAGGCACAGCGGCTGCTCGATCTGGCCGCGTTCCTGCTCAGGGCCGCGGAGCCCCTCTCCTGGCGGGAGATCCAGGAGCAGTTCCCGGACGACTACGGCCGCGGCAGCGGCGAGGCGGCCATCCGGAAGTTCGAGCGGGACAAGGCCGAGCTGCTCGAGCTGGGCGTCCCGGTCCGCTACGTGACCGGGGACGAGGACCTGTCCGCCGGCTACGTCATCGACCGGGACGAGTTCTACCTGCCCGACCTGAAGCTCCTCCCCGAGGACCTGGCCCTTCTCTACCTGGCCGGGTCGGCGGCGCTGGCCAAGCGGACCTTCCCCTACGCGCGCGATCTCGCCCACGCGCTCAACAAGCTCTCCTTCGCGGCGCGCGCGCCGGGCGCCTCGGAGGCCGCCGCCCTCGCCACCCGGGCCATGTCCGAGGAGAAGGCGGCGCCCCGGGCGGACCCGTCGGCGGTGGCCCGGCTGCTCGAGGATCTCTCCCGGGCGGTGGCCCTGCGCAAGCGGGTCCACCTCGTGTACCTGGGCGCCCAGCGGCGGGAGCGGACCGAGCGCGACGTCGATCCCTACGGCCTCTACCAGGGCGGCGGGGCCTGGTTCCTCACCGGCTTCTGCCACCTGCGCCAGGCCCAGCGCACCTTCCACCTGGGCCGGATCGTGTCGCTCTCGGTGAACCCGTCGGCCCCGCGCACGCCCGACTTCCGGATCCGCGAGGACTTCTCGCTGGCCGAGGTGGCCACCCGCGGATGGTGGGAGCTCGCGGAGCACGCCCCGGTCCGATGCCGGGTGCGGCTCGACGCCTCCGCGCCGGCGGAGGCGCGCGCCTCGTTCGGTCGCCGTGCCCGGGTGGAGGAGGACGGGTCGGGGGCCGTGGTGGAGCTGGAGGTGACCAACCGGGAGGGGCTCCTGCGCCACGTGCTCTCCCTGGGCGACGCGGCCGAGGTGCTCTCGCCGCGGTCGCTCCGCGAGCGCGCCCGGGAGATCCTGGCGGGCCTGGCGCGGGGGCTCCCGTGACCGCGCGGAGGCGGGTGGCCGGGAGGAGGCGGACGGCGGCGCCGCGGGCCCGGCCCGCCGCTCGCCCGGACCCGCGCGACCGGCTCCGGCGCGTGCTCTTCCTCGTGC
>DATIUR010000097.1:0-13026 GCA_035466675.1 Anaeromyxobacteraceae bacterium
CCGTCTGGCCCGCTCCCGCCGGCACCGTGCCCGCCGGCCCTCCGCCGGCCGGCGTCCCCTGCGGCTCGCCGGCCGGGGCCGCCACGGTGACGGGCACCGCGAACTCCGGCGCGGCCCCCAGGCCGAGCCAATCGGGCCTGAGCACGTAGACCGCAGCGCCGCCGGCCACGAGGAGCAGGAGGACTCCCAGGAGCCAGGCGCGTCCGCCCCCTCGCCGCGGCCGACGCTCGATCGGCCTCTCGCTCCGGGAGTCCGGACGTCCCGGCTCGGGCGGCTGCGCGCCCTGCGGCGGGTACGGGGACGGCGGGTAACCGGGCACCGGGGTGTACATCCCCGGCGGGGGGAACGCGACCGGGTAGACGGGCGCCATCGGGACCGGCGTGAGGGACGGCGCGCTCGCCTGCAGCTTCGCGCGCTCCGCCGCCTCCACCACCTGGAAGAAGCTGGCCAGGTCGGGGATGTTCCCGAGCCGCTTCCAGTTGTCGCCGCCCTGGGAGATCTCGTCGTCGCGGCTGACCTTCTGCTCGATGATCCACTTCTGGAGCGTGGTCAGCTCCCGGAACGCGAAGACGTTGCCGTTCGCCTGGCGCACGCGCCACTCCCGGGGCTCGGGCGCCGCCGCGCCGCCCGGGACGGGCGTGAGGATGGGGCGCGAGCCGGCCGGGGCCGGCGCCGCGGCCGGCGCCTTCTCCCGCGGTGCGGCCGCGCTGGCCGGGAGGGGGGTGCCCTGGATCTCGTCCGGCTTCACCGGGACGGTCACCACGAGCTCCTTCTTCCGCACCTTGAAGACGTGGCCGCAGTTCGTGCACTGGACGGTCAGGCCAGCGGGGGTGACCTGATCGTCGTCGAACACGTACTGCGCCCTGCAGCGCTCGCAGCGGACGTCCATTTCGCGTGGCCGGGGAGAAAACGCCCTTTCTTCCGGGAATTGTACGGCAGAAGCCGCGGTTCCGCCGAAAAATTGACCCCCCGCGACCCCCCGATATCCTCGGCTGGGCAGGCCCTCGGGACGCGAGCGGCTTCGTGGGATGGGTGGTGAGGGCGCGCATGGGCAAGCCCAGGGGAAACCGGCGTCTTTCCGAGAAGGAGCGCGCGAGGCGTTCCCAGGGGGGAGGCGCCGGGACGAGGCCCCCCCGGACCGGGATGGCGCGCGACGTGGCCGCGGTCCTCCTCGGCGCGGCCGCCGCGGCCACCGGCCTGGCGCTCGCCACCTTCTCGTCGCTCGACGGCGCGCTGCTGGCGCGCGATCTCACGCCCTCCAACCTGGTGGGCCCGGTGGGCCACCGGGCCGCCTCGCTCCTGTTCGACACCCTCGGCTTCGCGGCGCTGGTGCTGCCGGTGGCCTTCGCGGCGGCGGCCTGGAAGCTCTTCCGCGGCGCGCCCCTCCGGATCACGGCGGTGTCGGCCGCGGCCCACGCGGCCCTCACGCTCTCCATCGCGACGCTCGCCCACCTGCTGCTCGCGTCGCGCACGCTGGCGAGCTTCCCGGCGGGCGGGCTGGTGGGTGGGTTCCTGGCGGCCCGCGCCGTCCGGCTCTTCTCGCTCGTGGGAAGCGTCCTGGTCGTGTCGGCCGCCGCCCTGGTGGCCCTGATCGTCGCCACCGACTTCAAGGTGCAGCGGGCGGCCGTCGCCACCTGGCGGGCGCTCCGGGCGCTCTCGATCTTCCTCTTCGCCCGGGCGAGCGACGCGCTGGCCCGGCACCGGGAGGCCGTGGCGGAGCTGCGCGCCGAGGAGGAGGCCGAGCGCGCCCGCCGCGCCGGGGAGGACGCGCTCGACGACCTGGCGGTGGTCGAGGCCGAGAGCGAGGAGGATCGCGCCGAGGCGAGCGCCATGGCCGGCGCGCTGGCGGTGGAGCAGGCGCGCCGCCCCTTCGACGACCCGGTCTGGGTCCAGGACCTGGAGGAGCCAGCCGGCGAGCCGGAGGAGGAAGAGCCGCCCGCCGCCTCCCCGCGGCGCCGCCGCGGCGCGGCCCGGCCCGAGGCGGGAGCCCCGGAGGCGGCCGAGCCGGAGCTGCCCTTCGCCCCCGCGGCGCCGGCCGTCCGACCGGAGATCGTGGTCTCCCAGGCGATGCTCGAGCGCGGCCGGAAAAGGGACCGCCGGAAGGACGCTCCCCGCTTCGACTTCACCAAGGCCGGGGACGTGTTCCAGCTCCCGCCGCTCGACCTGCTCGACGCGCACGAGTCGAAGGCGAAGGACCTCGACGAGGGCGGGCTGCAGCGGACGGCCGGGATCATCGTGGCCACGCTCCGGCAGCACGGCATCGAGGGCTCCATCCGCCACATCCGGCCCGGGCCGGTGGTGACGCTCTACGAGTTCTCCCCGGCGGCGGGCGTGAAGCTCGCCCGGATCGAGAACCTCGACAAGGAGCTCACCATGGCGCTCAGCGCCACCCGGATCCGGATCATCGCGCCCATCCCGGGGAAGGGCGTGGTGGGCGTCGAGGTCCCCAACCGCGACCGGGCCGTGGTGTACCTGCGCGACCTGCTCGAGTCGGAGGCCTTCGCGCAGGCGGGCGGGCTCCTCCCCCTCGGCCTGGGCAAGAACATCGAGGGGATCCCGTACTGCGTGGACCTGCAGCGGATGCCGCACCTGCTGGTGGCGGGAACGACCGGCGCGGGGAAGTCGGTCGGCCTCAACACCATGATCCTCTCCCTCCTCTACCGGCAGACGCCGGCGGAGGTCCGGATGATCATGGTCGACCCGAAGATGACGGAGCTGTCCGCCTACGAGGACATCCCGCACCTGCTCCTGCCGGTGGTGACCGATCCGCAGAAGGCGGCCCGCGCCCTGCAGTGGGCGGTGGACGAGATGGAGCGGCGCACGCAGATCCTGGCCGACACGGGCTCCAAGGACCTCAGGTCCTACAACGCCAAGGCCGAGCGCCTGCGCGCGGAGGGGCGGACCTTCGAGGACGAGGCCGAGACGCTGCCCGCGAAGAAGCTGGTGGTGGTGGACGTGGCCGCCGGCGAGACCGAGGAGGAGGCGGCCGCCCGCGCCGAGTCGACCCCCGAGTTCGAGGACCCGACCGCGCCGCCGCCCCCCGACCCGGTGGCCGCACGGGAGGAGCGGCGGCTTCCCCAGAAGCTTCCCTACGTCGTCGTCGTCATCGACGAGCTGGCGGACCTCATGATGACGGCCCCGCGCGAGGTCGAGATCTCGCTCGCCCGCCTGGCCCAGAAGGCCCGCGCCACCGGCATCCACCTGGTGGTCGCCACCCAGCGGCCCTCCACCGACGTGGTGACCGGGATGATCAAGAACAACTTCCCGGCCCGGATCAGCTTCCGGCTCGCGTCGCGGCACGACTCGCAGACCATCCTCAACGGCCCGGGGGCGGAGACGCTGCTCGGCGACGGCGACATGCTGGTCCTCACCGCCACCCATCCCGTCACCCGGGTGCAGGGCGCGTTCGTCTCCGAGGGCGAGCTGCACCGCGTGGTCGACTTCCTGAAGAAGCAGGGGCGGCCGGTGTTCGACGAGAGCATCCTGCGCGCGCGCGACGAGGCCGGCGGCCCGGGCCGCGCCGACGAGGACGAGGACGATCCGGTCTACGACCAGGCCCTGGAGCTCGTGGCCCGCATGGAGGAGGTGTCCGTGTCGAAGCTCCAGCGGGAGATGCGCCTCGGCTACAACAAGGCGGCCAAGATCATCGAGCGGATGGAGCGCGAGGGCGTGGTGGGCCCGGCCAACGGCGTGAAGCCGCGCCAGGTCCTGGTCCGGCCGGTGGGAGAGATGACGCCCAACGTGTGAAGGGGCGGCCCGAGGGCATCAGGCTCCAGGCTCCAGGCTTCGGGCTTCGGGAAGAGCGGCCCGACGGCCTGTCCCGTAGCCCGCAGCCCGCAGCCCGGAGCCCGCCTCACACCCGCATCTTCTTCTCCTCGCCGCGCAGGATCCGGCCGACGTTCTCCCGGTGGCGCAGGAAGATGAGCGCGGCCAGGGCCAGCCCGGCCCAGGCGGTGGGGCTCGAGGGGCCCGCGGCGAAGAAGGCGACCGCGGCGCAGGCCGCCGTGCCCGAGAGGGAGCCGACCGACGAGATGCGCGTCGCCCCGTAGGCGACGGCGAAGGCGGCCAGCCCGGCCAGCGCCGCGAGGGGCGAGAGAACCAGGAACACCCCGAGCGCGGTGGCGACCCCCTTGCCGCCCCGGAAGCCGAGCCAGGGCGTGAAGAGGTGGCCCAGGAACGCGGCCAGGCCGACCAGGATCACGAAGATCTCGGCGGAGGCCTCGCCCCGCAGGAGCGCCCGGGCGGCCAGCATGGGGAGCACCGCCTTGGCCACGTCGAGCAGGAGCACCACCACGCCGACGCCCCTCCCCCCCGCGCGGGCCACGTTGGTGGCGCCGATGTTGCCGGAGCCGACCTGGCGCACGTCCACGCCCAGGAACAGGCGGGCGACGACGAAGCCGAACGGGATGGACCCGGCCAGGAACCCGAGCGCCACCAGGAGGGAACCGAGGAGAACGGGGCTCACGATGCCACCTCCCGCGCCAGGAGAAAGGCCCAGTTCGCGAGCAGGGCGAGGACCCCGGCCGCCACGGCGGCGCGGACGACGCGGTCCGGCATCCTCGGCCAGGACGTCCCCAGCGCCGCGCGGGCGAGGGCCGCCGCGGCGAAGACCCAGGCGCCGGCGGCGACCAGCGTCCCGAGGGGGCTCGCGGCGAAGGCGGCGCCCGCGTCGCCGTGGGCGAGCGCCACGAACGCCCGGGTCATGCCGCAGGTGGCGCAGGGGATGCCCCAGAGCGCCCGCACCGGGCAGACCCAGGGCACCGCCAGGACCGGCACGAACCGGGCCACCAGGAAGGAGAGCGCGAAGATGGACGCGAAGACCTCTGCGTGTCCGAAACGCCGCGCCGTGGCCATCCCTTGCATGGCCTAGAGCGAGGTGGCCCCGCCGCCGGCCGCCTGGACCGCAGCGGCCACGACGAGCGCCAGCACACCGGCGCAGCAGGCACAGAGGAGAAGAACCGGGAGCAGCACCGCCGCGGCCGCCTTGCCCGTTCCGCAGCGCTGCGTGGCGCCGAGCCCGATGATGAAGACCACGGCGGACCAGACCATCGCCACGATCCCGCCGCACCCCGGAACGGCCGAGAGCAGGCCGAGGCCCGAGGCATAGCCCGCCGCCGTGAGCGTGGCGGGGAACCCGCGCTGCGCGCCCCGGAACAGGAGCAGGAGCAGGTGCGTCACGCCGGCCCCCAGGTAGACGGAGACGAGCGCGAGGATCGGCGTGGTGAGCAACTGGGCGAGGAGGCCCGATCCCGAGAAGAGCCACTCGAAGATCGGTTTCCAGCTCTCGAGCTCCGCCGGCGACCGCTCGAAGGCTTCCTGGAGCTTCTGGGCGCTGCCCACCCAGTTGAAGAGCGTCATCACCCAGCTCCCCACCGTGACGGCGATCACCGCGAACCAGACCGCGCTGCCGGTCTGGTCGATCCGGACCCGGCGGAAGAAGCTGGCCGGCTCCAGGGCGGAGAGTTTCCAGGTCTGGAAGAAGGCGGGGAAGAAGCCGCGCTGCCTCCGCTCCACGAAGGGCGCCGGCAGCTCCGCTTCCGGGGAGGGCGGCGCGCCCGCCGGCGGTGGCGGGCCGCCCTGCGGCGCCCCGAAGCTCGAAGGGGGAGCCGGCGGGAAGCCTCCCCGGGGCGGAGGCGCCGGCGGCGGGCCGGGCGGCGCGCCGGGGGCGGGCGCGTTCGGGTCGGCGAGGAGCACCTCGGCCCCGCAGTGCGGGCAGCGCTGGACGCCGAAGCGGTCGGCGGAGAAGGTCCCCTGGCAGCGAGCGCAGCGAGCGAGCATGGGCCGACTCTACCGCGGGAGGGGGGCGCGGCGCTGCCCCGATCGCGTGATGGGCTACTCGTGCAGCGCGCGGACCTCGTCCACGTTGATGGCGCCGCGCGTCCGGAAGACGGCGATCACCACGGCCAGGCCGACCGCCGCCTCGGCCGCGGCCACGGCGATGACGAAGAAGGCGATGGCGTGCCCGCCCAGGTCCTGGAACTGCCGAGCGAACGCGAGGAAGGTGAGGTTGGCCGCGTTCAGCATCAGCTCCACGCACATCATCACGATGAGGGCGTTGCGCTTCCGCAGCAGGCCGGCGAGCCCGATGGTGAAGAGGATCGCGGCGAGCCAGAGGTACCAGGTGACCGGGACCATGGGGGCTAGATCCTCTCCTTGGCGACCACCACCGCCCCGACGATGGCCACGAGCAGGAGCAGGCTCGTCACCTCGAAGGGCAGGAGGTACTCGGTGAAGAGCTTCTGCCCGACCGCCTTCACCGTCCCGAAAGTCTGCGGGCTCGACAGGGCGGGCATCTCCTCCGAGACCCGCCGCACCGCCGCCGCCACCACCGCCAGGAGGCCCAGCGCGCCGGCCACGCCCACCCACTGCATGGCCCGCCGCGGGCCCCGGACCAGGTGCTCGTCGCCGAGGGAGAGGAGCATGATCACGAAGAGGAAGAGGACCATCACCGCGCCGGCGTAGACCAGGATCTGCATGAACGCGATCAGGTGCGCGGCCAGCAGCACGTAGATCCCGGCCAGGAAGAAGAAGCTCCCCACCAGGTTCATGGCGGCGTAGACGGGGCTCTTCGTGATCACGACGCCCACCGCCGTGGCGACCGTGAACAGGGCGAAGAAGGCGAAGGTCGCGCCTTCGGCCGTGCCCAGGATGGCCAGTGTGTCCATCGCCTAGTACCTCACCGGGCCGACGAGGGCCTCGCGGCTCGACTGGTCGAGCCCCCAGCCCTTCTCCCCGAACGGGCAGCGGTGCTGCTCGACGTGCTGGAGGAACTCGTCCCGGAACTTCTTCACGAAGGAGAGCACCGGCATGGCGGCCGCGTCGCCCAGGGCGCAGATGGTGTTGCCCATCACGCTGCCGGCCACCTGCTCCAGCTTGGCCACGTCCTCGGCCGTCCCGTGGCCATGCTCGATCCTCTCGACGATCCGCTCCATCCAGGGGGTCCCCTCGCGGCAGGGGGTGCACTGGCCGCAGCTCTCCTCCGCGTAGAACTTGGCGATCCGCGCCAGCGCCCGGACCATGCAGGTGGAGTCGTCGAAGACGATGACGCCCCCCGACCCGGCCATGGTCCCGGCCGCCTTGAGCGCGTCGAACTCCATCGAGACGTCGATCTCGTGGCCGGCCAGGACCGGGGCCGAGGAGCCGCCCGGGATGACGCCCTTCACCTTGCGTCCGCCCACCACCCCGCCGCAGTCCTCGTCGATGAGCTTCTTCAAGTTGTAGTGGACCGGCCGCTCGTAGACGCCCGGCCGGTTGACGTGCCCGGACACGCAGAAGAGCCGCGTCCCGCCCGACTTGCCCACCCCCAGCGCCGCGAAGGCGGCCCCGCCCTGCTCGACGATCCAGGGGACGTTGGCGATGGTCTCGACGTTGTTGATGATGGTGGGCTTGCCCCACAGGCCCACCACCGCCGGGAAGGGGGGCTTGAGCCTGGGATAGCCCTTCTTCCCCTCGAGCGACTCGAGCAGCGCCGACTCCTCGCCGCAGATGTAGGCGCCCGCCCCTCGGTGAACGTGGACGTCGAGGTCGAAGTCCTTCTTGCCCAGCAGCTTCTGGCCGAGGATGCCCGCGTCCCGGGCCTCCTGGATGGCCTTCTCCAGGATGCGCGCCTGCCGGGCGAACTCGCCGCGGATGTAGACGTAGGCCAGGTGGATGTCGAGGGCCAGGCAGGTGATGGCGATCCCCTCGAGGAGCAGGTGGGGATCGTGCTCGATGATGTAGCGGTCCTTGAAGGTCCCGGGCTCGGACTCGTCCGCGTTCACCGTGAGGTAGCGCGGGCGGACGTCCTTGGGGAGGAAGGTCCACTTGAGGCCGGTCGCGAAGCCGGCGCCGCCGCGGCCGCGGAGGTTCGACTTCTTCACCTCCTCCACGATGGCGGCCGGGTCCATCCCCAGCGCCTTCTCGAGCGTCCGGTAGCCGCCGTCGGCGCGGTAGGTCGAGAGCGCCGCGCTGTCGGGCTTGCCCCAGCGCCGCGTCAGGATCAGCGTCTCGCTCACTTCAGCCCCCCCAGGATCCCCTCGACCGTCTGCAGCGACAGCCGCTCGTGCATCTCGTCGTCGACGAGCATGGCCGGAGCGGTCCCGCAGGCCCCCAGGCACTCGACCTCGCGCAGCGTGATCCGGCCGTCGGCGGTGGTCCCGCCGTTCTCCACCCCGAGCTTGCGCTTCAGGGCTTCGAAGATCCGCTCGCTGCCGGTGAGGCAGCAGGAGACGTTGGTGCAGATCTCGACCAGGTGACGGCCGACGGGGGCCGTGTGGTACATCACGTAGAAGGTCGCCACCTCTTCCGCGCGCGCAGGGGAGGTCCCCAGCCGATCGGCGGCGAGGCGCTGCACCGCGGGGGAGACGCAGCCGAAGATCTCCTGGCCGAGGTGGAGGGCGGGGAGCATGGCCGCCGCCTTCCGGTCCGGGGGGTATCGCCTGACGATGGCGGCGATCCCCTGGTCGAACCGCTCGACCTTCTCTCGCGGCAGTTCCTCGACGGCACCAGCCGGCGCAACGTTCGTCATGTCGTCACGGGACGCAGGGGGAAAAAGCCCGCGCAGGCTAGTGGTGGCATGTAAGATTGTCAAGGAGATCCGCCGCGATATACTGGCGACCCCGGGATGGACCAGGGCAAAGAGAAACGCCGCGACCCACGCGTCCCCCTGGTGCTGCGCGTCGACTATCCGGGCGGTCCGGCCATCCGCGACGCCACCGAGAACCTCTCCGCCGGCGGCCTCTTCATCCGGACGGACCGTGAGATCGCGGAGGGCACCCGCGTCCCGCTCCAGATCAGCTTCCCCGGCCTGCTCGAGCCGCTCGAGGTCGAGGTCGAGGTGGTGAGGCGGCGGGCGGCCGGCCCCTCGCAGGCGGCCGGCGTGGCGGTGAAGATCCCCGTCGACCGGATCGACGACCGCCACAAGCTGGCCGGCCTGGCGGAGCTGGCGCGGACGCGCCACGTCGAGCCGAGGCGCGGCTTCAACGTGCTGGTGGTGGAGGACAACCCCCACGTGGTCGAGATGTACGAGTACGCGCTCCGCAAGCTGCACGGCCCGGGCGGCCCGCAGGACGTGTCGGTCGAGTTCGCCGGGAACGGGCACGAGGCGCTGGTGCGGCTGCAGGACCGGCCGCGGGTCGACCTCGTGATCGCCGACCTCTACATGCCCATCATGGACGGCTTCACCCTGGTCGAGCGGCTGCGCGGCGATCCGGAGTTCGCGCACACGCCCATCCTCGTCATCAGCGCGGGAGGCGCCGACGCGCGCAGCCGCGCCCTCGATCTCGGCGTCGACGTGTATCTCCAGAAGCCGGTGCAGTTCGTCGACGTCATCGAGACGGTGCGCACGCTGCTCAAGATCCGGACCTAGCCCGGGGCCGGGAAACGAAGCGCCCGCCGGGCGCGGGCCCGGCGGGCGTTCGGTCGCTACCGGATCCGGTCGCTACTTCTTCGCCTTCTTGTTGAAGGTGTCCTTCAGCGTCTTGGACGGGGCGATCTTCACCACCGTCTTGGCGGGGATCTTGATCGGCTCGCCGGTGGCGGGGTTGCGGCCCATGCGCGCCTTCCGGTCGAAGAGCTTCACGGCGCCGAGCCCGCCGAGCGGGATCTTCTTCTCGTTCTTGAGACGCTTGATGACGGTGTCCTCGACCGCCTGGAACACCGCGCGAACCTGGGCCTTGGTCAGCTGGGCACCCTCGGCGACCGACTGGAAGAACTGGGCCTGCGTCATGATGGGAATCCCTCCTTGCGCGACCGCCGCGGTGGGTGGGGCTGGGCGGCGACGGCCCGGGTGATATCGCTTCCCGATCGCCCCGTCAACCTCGCGAACCGCTGGGAGGCCCGAAAAATGGGCCTTCCAGGCGATCGCCCCCGCCCAGGGCCTAGGCGAGCGCGGCCAGGATCTCCCACAGGATGAGCGCGATGATGATGGCCTCGAGCAGCTCCGACCGGCTCGTGTCCGCCACGCCGCCGATGAGCTCGTTCACCTCGGCGAGCAGCCGCTGCTCGCGCAGCACGCTCTCCTGCCAGGCCGGCAGGCGAAACCGGCGCACCGCGCTCAGGTAGAGCCGGGCCAGGTAGAAGTCGCCCACGATCTTCACCGCGTTCTCGAGCCGCTCGATCATCTCCGACAGCTCCAGGAGGAGCGCGGCGGTCCGCCGCTGGAGGCGCCGGTACCGGCGGGTGACCAGGTTGACGATGGGGCTGCCCCCGGCCTCGATCTCGTCGTAGATGCGGTGGAGCTCCCGGTCGAGGAGCGCGTCGTAGTAGCGCAGCTCCAGCAGGTGGGCGGTGGCGAACTCGAGCAGGTCCGGAACGTCCTCCACGCCGGACGGCTCCACCACCAGCGCGCAGTTCCAGTGGATCACCGCCAGGTCGTCCTCCAGGTAGCTGAAGTGGTGCGCCAGGACGTCCTGCCGCTCCGCCGCCGAGAGCGGCACCGGGCTCGTCTCCCCGAGGAGCAGCTCGGCCACCGGGGCCCTCGCGAGCACGTCGGCGGCCCGCACCGGCCCCTCCGCGAAGCGCCGGACGAAGAAGACGTGGTAGCTCTCCAGCCCCTCCCAGGCGTGGGGCCTCTCCAGGGACTTTCCCAGGGCCCGGGCCAGCTCCTCCGCCTCCCGCCGCGCCGCGCGGTCGATCTCCGGCGTGGGCTCGAGCAGCTCCTCCGCCAGGGGGACGAGCTCGCCGAGGGCGGTCCCCGGGGCGATGGGCAGCTCGTACAGGATGGAGATGACCCCGAAGTCGTAGACGTCGGCGCTGGCCAGGGCGCCCCGCGCGAAGGCCAGCTCCGGCGGGAGCGGGACCTCGCGCGGCCCGATGGCGAGCTGCAGGGGCGGACGCGGGAACTCGAGCGCGCTGGCGGAGAGGGCCCCCTGCAGGGCCAGGCGCGAGGTGGGGGCGGCCACCAGCCGCTCGGCCGCGGCCAGGTCGATCGCGTCCGCGACGTCGAAGAGGCGGTAGACGTAGACCGCGCCGTCTGCGACGTGCAGGTCCTTCCCGTCGTTCGTCACGTCGCGGACCCCCGGGAGCGATCAGGCGCCCACCACCCGGAGCGGCGCCCCCGGGCTCGAGCCGCCGGCCCGGCGCGGGAACTCGATCAGGTACTCCCCGGAGAAGCAGGCGTCGCAGAAACGGGTCCGGTCCTCGCCGAGCGCCGCGTACAGCCCCTCGAGCGAGAGGTAGCCGAGCGAGTCGGCCGTGACGTAGGTCGCGATCTCCTCGATCGAGTGCGAGGCGGCGATGAGCTCCTGGCGGGTGGGCGTGTCGATGCCGTAGTAGCAGGGCCAGGACGTCGGGGGCGAGCTGATGCGCAGGTGCACCTCGGCCGCGCCGGCGTCGCGGATCATCTTCACGATCTTCCGGCTCGTCGTGCCGCGCACGATGGAGTCGTCGATGACGACGACCCGCTTCCCCTTGAGCACGTCCTTCAGCGCGTTCAGCTTCAGCTTCACGCCGAAGTGGCGGATCGACTGCTGCGGCTCGATGAACGTGCGGCACACGTAGTGCGAGCGGACGAGCCCCATGGCGAAGGGGATGCCGCTCTCCTCGGAGTAGCCGATGGCGGCGGGCACACCCGAGTCCGGCACCGGCATGACGAGGTCCGCGTTCACCGGGTGCTCGACGGCGAGCCGCCGCCCGAGGGCGTGGCGCGCGGCGTAGACCGACTTCCCGAACAGCACCGAGTCCGGGCGCGCGAAGTAGATGTGCTCGAACACGCAGCGCCCGAGGCGCGCCGGCTTCGGCTGGCCGGGGAAGAGCCGCTCGCTCCGGAGCCCCGCGGCGTCGATGATCACCACCTCGCCGGGCTCGACCTCGCGCAGGTACTCGGCCTCGATGAGGTCGAGCGCGGTGGTCTCCGAGGCGAGGACGTAGCTCCCCTTGAGCCTCCCGAGCACGAGCGGGCGGAAGCCCATGGGATCGCGCGCGCCCACGAGCGCCTTCGGCGTGAGGAACAGGATCGAGTAGGCGCCGACCACCCTGCCGAGCGCCTCGCGGATGGCGCCGAGGAGCTGCTCGGTCGAGCCGGGCAGCCCGCCGGCGCGGCTGCGGGCGATGAGGTGGACGATGACCTCCGTGTCCGTGGACGCCGAGAAGATGGAGCCCTGGTGCTCGAGCTCCGCGCGGAGCATGTCGGCGTTGATGAGGTTGCCGTTGTGCGCGACCGCGACCGCGCCGCCCGCGTACTGGACCGCGAACGGCTGGGCGTTCTTGAGGTGCGAGGCGCCCGTCGTCGAGTAGCGGACGTGGCCGATCGCCGCCCCGCCCTTCAGTCGGGAGAGCACGTCGGCGGTGAAGATGTCCGAGACGAGTCCCATCTCGCGGTGGGTGTGGAGCGCCTCGCCCTCGGTGGAGACGATGCCGGCGGACTCCTGCCCGCGGTGCTGGAGCGCGTGGAGGCCCAGGTAGGCGTAATTCGCCGCCTCTTCGGACTGGCCGAGGGCCCAGATCCCGAAGACCCCGCACTCATCCTTCTGCTTGTCCAAGACGGCGTCGTAGCCCATGGGGGAGCGGAGTATAACGATCCGCGCTTGAAAATTCTCCCCGCCCGCGGTGCCCTCGGCGCCTTCCTCTTCGCGGCGGCCTTGCTCGTCCTCGCCCTCCTGGCGGTGTCCTGGCCCTGGCACCCCGAGCGCGCGTGGGCACCGCCGCGCGTCACCCGGTCGGCCGGGGGAGCGGGCCCGCTGCGGGCCGGCGCGGCGGCCGTCCCCTTCGACCTGCCTGAAGGGGTGCCCATCGGCGGCTTCGCGCGCCTCTCGTACGGCAGCGAGGGCGTCCGCGAGCCGGTCGGCGCCCGCGCCCTGGTCCTCGCGGTGCCCGGCTGCAAGGTCGCCCTGGCGTCGGCCGAGATCCTGCTCGTCCCGGAGGCGCTCGAGGAGGCGGTCCTCGCGCGGGTGACCGACCTCGGCCTCTCCGGGGTGGTCATCGCGGCCACGCACACCCACGCCGGGCCCGGCGGCTACTGGCAGCACCCGTTCGGCGAGCTCATCGCCACCGGCGGCTACGATCCCCACGTCCGCGACGCCGTGGCGGGTGGCATCGCGGAGGCGATCC
>DATIUR010000098.1:0-8600 GCA_035466675.1 Anaeromyxobacteraceae bacterium
GAGCAAGCGCGCGGGCCCGGGCTCGTCCGCGCCGACGTCGGGGGCGGTTGCCGGCGGAAGGCTCGCCGCCGAGACGCGGCGAGCGATCGGACCTCGGGCAAGGCCCCCGTCGAGTGTTTCAGGATCAGGACCGCAGCCGGAGAACCCGAACCGGATCGGGCGGTTCCAGGCTCCACCCGGGGGCGGGGCGCCGGGCCGGCTTGACAGGGCGGCCCATGCCTTTAGGTTGCCCCGGCGGCGGAGGCCTTCCATGCCCATCTACGAGTACGAGTGCGAGCGCTGCGGCCGGTTCGACGTCCTCCAGAAGATCTCGTCCCCCGTTCTCGAGAAGCACGACGCCTGCGGCGCCCCGGTGCGCAAGCTCATGTCGGCCAGCGCCTTCTCCTTCAAGGGCTCGGGCTTCTACGTGACCGACTACGGCGGGAAGAGCCCCGCGCACGTGCGGGCGGGCGAGAAGCCGCCCCCGGCCGAGAAGAAGGCGGAGGCCTGCGCCACCTGCCCGGCCAACGGCTCCTGCTGACGGGACCCCGTGCGCCGGCTCTCGCTCCTGGTCGGCGCCGGCGACGCGGGCGAGCGGCTCGACCGGTTCGTGGCCGCCCGGGGCGGAATCTCGCGCGGGCTGGCGCGCCGCGCGCTCGACGCGGGCGGCGTCTTCCTCGACGGCCGCCGCTGCAAGGTGGCCGGGCGCGCGCTCCGGGCCGGGCAGCGCGTGGTCGTGAACCTGGCGGAGGGGGGACGCGCCGCGGCTTCGGCCCCCGGCCTGGACCGGTCCCGCCTGCTTCACGCCGACGAGCACCTCGCCGCGGTGGACAAGCCGGCCGGCCTGCCCTCGCAGGCGACCCTCACCTCCGACCGGGGCACGCTGCCCGATCTGGCCGCGCGGCTCGTCGGGGGCGCGGTGGAGGTCGTGCACCGGCTCGACCGGGAGACGAGCGGCGTGGTGGTGCTGGCGCGGACGCGGGAGGCGGCCGCCGCGCTGGCGGAGGCCTTCCGCCGGGGCGAGCCGGAGAAGACCTACCTCGCCCTCTGCGCCCGGGCGCCGGAGCCGCCGGAGGGGCGGATCGAGGCGCCGCTCGGGAAGGACCCGCGGCGGGCGGGCTCGCGCCGGGTGGCCCGCGGCGGCGACGAGGCCGCCACCCGCTACCGGACGCTCGCCGCGGGGCCGGGAGGCGCTCTGGTGGAGGCGCGGCCCGAGACCGGTCGGACCCACCAGATCCGCGTCCACCTCGCCCACCTGGGCGCGCCCATCCTCGGGGACCCGCGCTACGGCGGGCCGCGGCGAGCCGGCGACGTCGAGGTCCCCCGCGTGATGCTGCACGCGCTCCGGCTCGAGATCGCGCACCCCGTCACCGGCGAGCGCCTCGTCCTCGAGGCGCCGGTGCCGGAGGATTTCCGGGCGGTGGAGGGGGCGGTGCTGGCGCACCCCGGGCCGCGGTCCGGCGCGAGATCCTGACGTCCTTCGCCCGGTCTCATCGCCGCCACCAGTCCAGCCTCTGCCCGTCGAAGAAGATGCGGAACGCGTCGCAATCCCCCGAGCCGATCCACGGGCCCTTCGCCACGCCCGCCCGGGCCCTCGGGGGCAGCCGTGTGGCGGCCTGCTCGCACTCCAGGTCTCTCTGCGGCTCCGCCCCACAGTCGCCGACGGCGTACACGCCGAGGCTCGCCCGGGCCGGATCACCGCACAGGCCGCCCTGCGACGCGGGATCCCGGGGGAACCGAAGGGACAGCACGCGCGAGGCGGGCGCGATCGGGCCGCAGACGACGACGGCGTACAGCGTCTCCTCGGCCACCCCCAGCAGGGCGACGTCGGGCCGTCCGTCGTAGTCGAAGTCGGCCATGGCGAACCTGTCGTTCAGCCACTCGACCTCCGGGAAGGCTCGCGCGGCGACCTGCACCGCGGCGGCGAGGCTCGCCTCGAGGGGCGGCAGGATGCGCACGCCGAAGGGCCTGGCTTCCGGTCGGAGGTCGCTCGAGGTGACGCTGCACAGGCGGCCGTCGGTCAGCTCCCAGTGCAGGATGACGAACCCGGAGCCTCCCTCCCACTGGGCAGGGCCCAGGAGCCGCAGGATCTCCCGGAGGGTCATGCCCGCGTGGGCCTTCTTGCAGCGGCCCGGATCGATCGGCGCCGATCTCAGATCGACGCGCGGGCTCCACGGCACGGAGTCGCCGGGCGAGAGCCGCGAATCACGGTGCGCGCCGGCCCCGGATGAATTCCCCGCCGCACCGGGGCTCGGCTGGCCGGCCCCCGACGCAAGCGCCAGGGCCAGAGCGACGAGAGCGACCATGCCCGGATCAGGAGCCATCCACCACCCGAAGTCAACCCGGCGCCGCGGGCGGCGGCCGCCGCCGAGGCCGCGCGCAGTCGCCAGCGTGACGGCCGCGAGGCGGAGCGGGTGACCTGACCGCCGAGTTGGATAATCTAACACTACCTGTTAGATTATCTACATGTATCCCAGGCTCCTGGAAGGCGCGCTCCGCGAATCCCTCGCCGACACCCCCGCCGTCTTCGTCGCCGGCGCACGTCAGACCGGCAAGAGCACGCTCGTCAGGGGCTTCGGCCGCCGCGCGGGCGGCTGGACCTACCGGACCTTCGACGACCTGGAAACGCTCGCCTCGGCCAGGGCCGATCCGCAGGGCCTGGTGGCGCGGCTGGGCGACCGGGCGATCCTGGACGAGGTCCAGCGGGCGCCGGAGCTCCTCGTCCCGCTGAAGGCCAGCATCGACGCCGACCGCCGGCCCGGCCGCTTCATCCTGACGGGTTCGGCCAACGTGCTCGCGCTGCCGCGCGTCGCCGAGAGCCTCGCCGGGCGCATGGAGATCCTCACCCTCTGGCCGCTGGCGCAGTCCGAGCTCGAGCGGACGACACCCCGCTTCGTGGACGCCTGCTTCGACGGCTGGCCCGACCGCCTTCGGCCCACTCCCGCCGACCGCGGCGCGCTCGCCGCGCGCATGCTCCGCGGGGGATTCCCGGAGGCGGCGGGGCGGCTGCGCGACCGGGCTCGAGGGCGATGGTTCGGGGCGTACCTCTCGACGCTGCTCCAGCGTGACCTGCGAGATCTCGCGGCGATCGAGCGGATCGCGGAGGTCCCGCGCCTGCTGGAGGCGGTCGCGGCGCGGACCGGCAGCCTGCTCAACGTGGCCGACGTCGGGCGGGCGCTGGGGATCAACCACATGACGCTCAAGCGGTACCTCGCGCTCCTCGAGGCGCTCTACCTGGTCGTCCGGTTGCCGCCGTGGTTCGAGAACGCCGGGAAGCGGCTGACGCGGACGCCGAAGCTGCACCTGGTCGACTCGGGGCTCCTCGCGTACCTGCTCGGGCTCGACGCCGCCGGCCTGGCCGCGCGCCCCGCCGGCATGGGACCGCTCGCCGAGACCTTCGTCGTCGCGGAGCTGCTGAGGATCGCGCCGGTCTCCTCGACGTGCCCGCGCCTCTTCCACTTCCGCACGGGGTCGGGACACGAGGTGGACGTGGTCCTGGAGGACCGTCGCCGCCGGCTCGTGGGCGTCGAGGTGAAGGCGAGCGCCAGCGTGACCGCCGACGACTTCAGGGGGCTCCGGACCTTCCAGGAGGTGGCAGGGAAGCGCTTCGCGTGCGGCGTGCTGCTCCACGCCGGCCGCGAGATCCTCCCGTTCGGCCCCAGGCTGTGGGCCGCGCCGATCTCGAGCCTGTGGGGGTAGGCGTTCACGCCACGCACCGGAAGTCCCGCACCTCCACGAACCCCGCCCGCCCCAGCTCCGCCCGGATGAGGTCGCGCGCGCCGGCGGCGCCCACCGCCACGAGCAGGGGGAGGCCGCGCGCCCGGCCGACATCGCCCACGCCCACCACCGGCGCGCCGCGCACGGTCCGGCCGATCTTGCGCGGGTCCACGTCCACGAAGAGGGCGGGGGCGATCCGGTGGGGCGCGAGCGCGTCGGCGAAGGCCCGCCCGGTCTCGCCGGCCCCCCAGATGGCCACCTCCCCGTGGCCGGCCAAGGGGCCGCGCGCCAGGAAGGCCGCCTTGAGGTCCATGTGCCGCGCGAGCTCGTAGCGCGGGTCGGTCCGGGTGAGCCGCCCCGCCGACTCGCGCCAGTCGAGGAGCCTCCGGTCCACGTTGGAGAGGCGCCCGCCCCGCTCCGTGAGCCGCAGCCACAGGTCGTAGTCCTCCGGGAACGGCCCGTCCCGCCAGCCGCCGGCCGCCTCGAGGGCGCCCCGCCGGACGGCCGCGGCGGGGTGGACGAGCGGCGACTCGACGAGCAGGTCGCGCAGCACGAGGTCGGGCGCCACGAGGCCGTTCAGCCAGGCGGCGTACCGGATCATCCCGGCCCGCACCGCGCTCCGGGGGAAGAGCCGGACGCGGGAGCCCACCGCCGCGAGCGAGGGGTCCCGCGACAGCGCCTCGAGCTGCAGGGCGAGCCGCTCCGGGTGGGCCACGTCGTCCGCGTCCATGCGCGCCACCACCTCGGCGTCGCACGCCCCGAGGCCGTGGTTCAGGGCGCGGGCGATCCCCTGGCCGGGCCCCGCCACGACGCGGACGCGCCCGTCGCGCTCCGCGAACCGCGAGAGCACCTCCCCGGTCCCGTCGGACGATCCGTCGTCCACGCAGACCAGGGCGAGGTCGCGCTCGGTCTGCCGGAGGATCGACGCCGCCGCGGCGCGCACCGTGGCCGCCGCGTTCCGGGCGGGGAGGAGGACGGCGACGCGCGGCATGGACCGCGGGAGCCTCCCCGGCCGGGCGGACGTCGGGTGCCGGGCCGGGGTCGGGCCTCACCGCCTCCGGCGGGCCCGCCGGGGCGGCGGCGGAGCCTCCTTGACCGGAGCGGCCGTCTCGGCGCAGAGCCACTCGGCGGCCAGGATGTAGCCGCGCACCCCCAGGCCCGAGATCTGCCCCCGGCAGGCAGGGGCGACCACGCTGGTGCGGCGGAACTCCTCCCGCGCGTGCACGTTGGAGAGGTGCACCTCGACGGCGGGCAGGTTCACCGCCTTGAGGCAGTCGTGGAGGGCGTGGCTCGTGTGGGTGAGCGCGCCCGGGTTGACGACGATGCCCCGGGCCCGCTTCCGGTGCTCCTGGATGAAGTCGAGGATCTCGCCCTCGTGGTTCGACTGGAAGGCCCGGATCCGCACGTCCCAGCCGGCGCAGGCCTGGCGCACCATCTCCTCGACGTCCGCCAGCGTCGCCGTCCCGTAGATCTCCGGCTCCCGCTCTCCGAGCAGGTTCAGGTTCGGTCCGTTCACGAGCAGGATCATCGGCGTGCCTCCGAGATTTCGCGGATCGTGCCCTCCACCGCCTGCGCGTCGGCCGGGACGTCCCACTCGACGACCCACGACGCGCCCTTCGCCCGGGGCAGGACCCACTGCAGGCCGGCCGCGGTGCGCTTCTTGTCATACCCCATGAGCGCCCCGGCGCGGCGGGCGAGATCGGGGGGCAGGCGCACCGGCAGGCCGGCCGCCGCGACGGCGGTCTCCACCTCGGCCGCCGCCAGGGGCCCGATCCGCCCGAGCCGGGCCGCCAGGCGGAAGGCGAAGGCGAGGCCGACGGCGACCGCCTCGCCGTGGGTGAAGCGCGAGAACCCGCCCGCCGCCTCGACGCCGTGCCCGAAGGTGTGGCCCAGGTTGAGGAGCTTGCGCTCGCCCTTCTCGGTCGGGTCCCGCTCCACCACCTCGGCCTTGACGCGGGCGCAGGCGGCGACCAGGCCCGTGTCCGGCCGCCCGGCGCCGGCCTCGGCGGCGAGCCCCATCATCTCGGGGCGGAGCGCGGCGTACTTCAGCACCTCGCCCAGCCCCGAGCGGAGCTCCCGCGCCGGGAGGGTCTCGAGCGTGCGCGGATCGGCCAGCACGGCCGCGGGCGGGTGGAAGGCGCCCACCGCGTTCTTGGCGACGGGCAGGTTCACCGCCGTCTTCCCCCCGATGGCCGCGTCCACCATGCCGAGGAGCGTGGTGGGGACGGCCACCCAGTCCACGCCGCGCATGAAGGTGGCGGCCAGGAAGCCGGCCGCGTCGGTGACCGCCCCGCCCCCCAGCGCCACGACCAGGCTCCGGCGCGTGGCGCCCGCCTCGAGCAGCTTCCCGGCCGCCTTCTCGAGCTGGGCGAGCTTCTTCCCCTTCTCCCCGTCCGGCAGCAGGTGCACGAGGGCCAGCGACGACCGCCGGCGCAGGAGCGCCGCCGCCTCGGCGGCGGCCGGGCTCCGGAGCACGCGCGCGCAGGAGACCAGCGCCACCCGGTCGTAGCGCGCCGCCAGCGGGACCAGGGCCTCGGCCGCCCCCGGGCCGACCCGGATCTGGTACCGGTGCTCGCCCTGGCGGGCCTCGATCACCTCTCCCGAGAAGCCGTTCCGGCGGACCACGCCCTTCACAGGACCTCCAGGATCTGCCTCGCCACCGCGCCGGGCGAGAGGCCGTCCACCCGCACGGTGTGGTGGGCGCGCCGGTAGAACGGCAGCCGGCGGGCGAGCAGGTCGCCCCAGCTCGCGGCCAGGGGCCGGCCGGCGCCCCGGCCGATCCGGGTCCCCGCCTCCCGCGCCGAGACGTCGAGGAAGACCACCCGGCCGGCCCGGAGCAGGTGGTCGGCGTTCCGGGGATCGCAGAAGGCGCCGCCGCCCAGGTCGGCCACCAGCGGTCCCCGGAGCGAGGCGACCGCCTCGCGCTCGAGGGCGCGGAAGCGCGGCTCCCCGTCCTCGGCGAAGACGTCGGCGACGGTCTTCCCGGCCCGCTCCTCCACCAGGGCGTCGGTGGAGACGAGGCGCCGCCCGAGCCCGCGGGCCAGGAGGCGGGCCACCGTGCTCTTGCCGGATCCCATCATCCCGGCCAGCGAGAGGAGCTCACCGGATCCGAGCGGCATAGGCCTCGAGCGCCTTCTCCACGTCGGCGACGGCGTCGCCGCCGAACTTCTCCAGGAAGGCGTCGGCGAGCACCCAGGCCACCACCGCCTCGCCCACCACGGCGGCGGCCGGCACGGCGCACACGTCGCTCCGCTCGTAGCGCGCTTGCGTGGCCTCGCGGGTGAGGAGGTCCACCGTGGGGAGCGGCGTCAGCATGGTGGGGATGGGCTTCATGTAGGCGCGGACGACGAGCGGGCTGCCGTTCGTGACGCCGCCCTCGAGGCCGCCGGCGCGGTTCGTGTCGCGGAAGAAGCCCTTCTCCCGATCCCACCGGACGGCGTCCTGGAACTGCTGGCCGGGCAGGTCGGTGCGCGTCCCCTCGCCGATCTCGGCGGCGCGGATGGCCTGGATCCCGCACAGGGCGCCGGCCAGCCGCGCGTCGAGCCGCCGGTCCGGGTGCACGTAGCTGCCGAGGCCGATGGGCAGGCCCAGGGCGTAGACCTCGAAGGACCCGCCGATCGATCCGCCGCGCCCCTTCTCCCGGTCGACGAGGGCGCGCCACTCCGCCGCGGCCGCCTCGTCGTCCACGTGCAGGTCGGAGGCCTCGATGGCGGCCGCCTGCTCGGGCGTGGGCGGCGCCGCCGGCCGGTGGACGCTCTCGCCGATCGAGACGACCCGCGAGGCGAGGCGCACGCCGAGGCGGGAGAGGAGCTGGCGGGCCAGCGAGCCGAGGGCCACGGTGGCGGCGGTGGAGCGGGCGCTGGCCCGCTCCAGCGCGTCGCGGGCGTCGTCGAAGCCGTACTTGAGGGCGCCGGCCAGGTCGGCGTGACCCGGCCGGACCTGGGTGAACTTCTTTCCCCCGCGGGCGTAGGGCGAGACGAGGTCCTTCCAGTTCTCGTGGTCCTTGTTCCAGACCACGAGGGCGATGGGCGAGCCGAGGGTGACGCCGCCGCGCAGGCCGGACAGGAACTGGGCCTCGTCCTGCTCGATCTTCTGCCGCCCCCCGCGGCCGTAGCCCTTCTGGCGGCGGCGGAGGTCGCGGTTCACGAGGTCGAAGTCGATGGAGAGGCCGGCCGGGAACCCCTCGGCGATGGCGACCAGGGCCGGGCCGTGCGACTCGCCGGCGGTGAGGTAGCGGAGGGTCATGGGGGGCTCCCGCCGCCCGCGCCGACGGCGGCGGCCATCACCGCCTCCGGGGCCGGGCGGCCCGTCCAGATCGTGAAGGCGAGCGCGCCCTGGCGCACCAGGACCTGCTCGCCGGTGACGAGCCGGGCCCCCGCCGCGCGGGCGGCGCGGGCGAGGTCGGTCTCGCCGTAGACGAAGTCGAGCACCACCTGGTCCCGCCGGAGCCGGAGCGGAGGCAGCCGTCCCTCCCGGCCGGCCAGGCCCACCGAGGTGCCGTTCACCACGGCGCCGGCCCCGGCCGACTCGTCGGCGACGTCCTCCCAGTCCACGGCCCCGGCCCGCGCGCCGTCGATCGCGGCCCGCAGCCGTTCCGCCAGGGCCTCGGCGGCGTCGGGCCGGCGTGCCGCGATCCGGACGTCGGCGCCGGCGCGGGCGAGCGCCCATCCCGCCGCGCTCGCCGCCCCGCCCGCCCCGAGCAGGAGCGCGCGCGCCCCGGCGGGCAGGCCGGCCGCCCGGAGCAGCTCCAGGCAGGCGGGCGCGTCGGTGTTGAACCCCTCCCAGCCGGCCCCCGCCCGCCGGAGGGTGTTGGCGGCGCCCACCTGGGCGGCCACCGGGTCGAGCGCCGCGCAGGCCCGGGCGGCGCCCTGCTTGTGCGGGACGGTGACGTTGAGGCCGCGGAT
>DATIUR010000099.1:0-10507 GCA_035466675.1 Anaeromyxobacteraceae bacterium
ATCGGCCAGCTGGCCGCCACGTCGGTGTCGGTGGCGGAGCGGAGCGGTTCGCTCATCGGGGAGCTGGTCCCGGCCATCCGCAAGACCGCGGACCTCGTCCAGGAGGTGGCGGCCGCCTCGCAGGAGCAGTCCTCGGGCGTCGGCCAGGTCTCGAAGGCGATGGGCGTGGTGGACCAGGTGACGCAGCGCAACGCCTCGGCGGCGGAGGAGCTCAGCTCCACGGCCGAGGAGATGTCGTCGCAGGCGGAGAGCCTCCAGCAGCTGATGGCCTTCTTCCAGGTGGAGGGGCAGTCGAGGCAGCACCGGCCCATGGCCGCCCCCAGGGCGCCGCACCCCGAGGCGCACGGGCTTCCCCCCGCGATGGCGCTCCCCAAGCCCCAGCAGCCCGCCGCCCGCACCGGAAACGGCCCGGCGGACGAGCGCAACTTCCGCCGCTTCTGAGGAGCGGCGGTCCGCATCCGCAGCGTCCCCGCCTCCATGCTCGTCGCCGACGGCGTGAGCGAGGTGGTCGAGGACCGGGGGGCGCCTTCGCCCGTCACCGCCCCCGCAGCCGGGCGGGCGGCTCCACGGGCAGCCGGCACCGCCACATCTCGAAGGTCGTGACCCTGTCCCGGCCGCGCATGGCGGTGAAGGGCTCGAGCGGCACGAGCGGCCGGCAGACCTCGGCGCGCGCCGCGCAGCCCCCCTTCCCGCGCCCGTCGCGGACGAGCAGGACCTCCCGCCCGGCGAGCCGTTCCCAGCGGAGCCAGTCGTCGTAGGCGAGGCCGTCCTCGCCGAAGAGGCCGACCGACTGGGTCTCCGGCCGCCCGGGCAGGTAGTAGGCGAGCTCGCTCGCCTCCTTGTAGCCGCACCCGATCAGCGGCGCGTCCGGGCCGATGGCGGCCCGCTCGGACTCGGCCCGGGCCGCCAGCTCCCGCCAGCCCGCCGACCCCTCGTCGCGGGCGGGGAAGGGCACCGAGGGGACGACCGGGACGAGGTGCAGGTAGACCGTCGCCAGCGCGGCCAGGGCGAGCCCGGCCGCGCCCGCCTTCCGCCGCCAGCCGCCCGGCCGCTCCAGGGCCAGGGCCGCCGCCGCCGCCAAGGCCGTCGGCCAGGCCGCGGCGAGCCAGTTCCCCTTCACCCAGGTGAAGGGCGAGATGGCCGCGGCGAGGAGGAGGAGCGGCGCCGAGAAGAGGAGCACCACCCGGAACGCCGGCTCGGCTCGGCGGCGGAAGGCGACCGCCACCGCCTCCACGAGGAGCACGAGCAGGATCGGGGTCACGAGCGCGGCCTGGAGGGCGACGAACCGGCCGGCCAGCGCCGGCTCGAGGTGGGCGCCGCGGGTCCGGCCCGCGGTCTGGAAGGCGAAGCTGGCGAGCCCTCGCTCCAGGTTCCAGGCCACGACCGGCGCGAAGAGGAGGAGCGCCACGGCCGCCCCGAGCCACGGCCAGGCCGTTCGGAGCATCCGCCGCCCGCGCGGGTCGAGGAGCAGCGCGCCCAGGATCTGCGGCAGGAGGAGCCCCCCGGTGTACTTCCCCAGCATGGCCCATCCGGCCCCGGCTCCCGCCGCCAGGAGCCAGCGCGGCTCCTCCTCGTCGAGCGCGCGCACCGTGAAGTAGAGGGCCATGGCCCACCCGGAGAGGAGCGGGACGTCCGGCGTGATGATCACCTGCCCGAGCGTGAAGAGGGGCACGGCGAAGGCGGCGGCCAGGGCCAGGAGCGCCGGGCGCGGGCCGAAGAGCCGCCGCGACGCCAGGAAGAAGAAGGCGGAGAAGACCGCCGAGTGGAAGGCCGCCGCCAGCCGGATGGCGCGCTCGGAGTGTCCGAACGCCTCGGTGGCGGCCCGGATGGTCCAGGCCGCCAGCGGCGGGTGGTCGTAGTAGCTCCAGGCGAGGTGGCGGGCGTACTGCCAGTAGTAGGCCTCCTGCGGCGAGAGCGCGAAGAGGCCGGCGTAGCCCACGTGCAGGAGCGTCACCGCCGCGACGAGGGCCGCCGCCGCGCGGCCGGAGCGGTCCGGCACGGCTAGACCCGCCGGACCCGCTGCCGGAGCTCGAGCACGATCTCGCCCTCCTTGAAGACGCGGACCGCGCCGGTGGTCTGCGAGACCGTGACGGCGATGGCCTTCGACTCGATCGTGATCGACGCGGCGGCGGCGTGGCGCGCGCCGAGGCCCATGGGCAGCTTCACGTCGCGCGACATGGTGAGCAGGTACCGCCCCGCCGCCAGCACCACGCCGTCCTCCCGGATGACGAAGGCGCCGTCGAGCGCGGCGAAGGTCTTGATGGCGTCGCGGATGGGCGGGTCGAGCGCGTTTCGGTCCGCCTCGCTGATGCCCTGGAACGGGTTCAGGTTGAGCTGGCGGCTCTTCTCCATCACGGCGGTCGCGTCCCCGACGACGAGGATGGTGCCGACCGGGTGCCCCTCGTACCCCTCCGCCCCGATCTCCATGGCGGTGTGGATGAGCGACTCGATCACCTGCGAGCTGAACTCGGGAGGGAGCCCCAGCGTGTCCACCCGGATCTTCTCCTCCGGGTCCTCCGAGCCGATGTCCACCTTGACCAGGGTGTCCACGGTCCGGTCCTGCCCCGGGCCGACCAGGGCGAGCACCGTGTCGCCGTCGCGCAGGAGGCCGGCGCTCTGGGCCGCCACCACGCCCACCTTGATCTTCTCCACGCGGGTGTACTCGTAGGGCGGGATCACCACCGCCACGTACTTCTTCGCCCTGAGGTCCTTGGCGAGCGCCTCGGCGGTCACCGCGTAGACGAGCTTCTTCTTGATGGGCCGGCCGCGGATCTCGTTCGGCCCGAGCGGGTGGTCGGAGACGAAGAGGAGCCGGTCCACGTCGCCCCGTGCGCCCAGCGCCAGGGCGGCCCGCAGGAACTCCCGGTCGAACTTGCCCTCCGCCATGGGGGCAGGATGTGCCACCCCCGCCGCGATGTAAAGCCAGGCGACGCCGGGGGAAACCGACCGGGTGGGGAGCCTTGACTTCGGCGGGACGGGCTTTTACCTTCTCCGCTCTTTTTCCGGGCCCCCCGGGGCCGCCCGCCGAGGTGATCGCTTGAACAAGAAGGACCTGAAGCGGTTCAAGACGATGCTCGAGGAGTCGAAGCGGCAGCTGCTCCAGTCGGCCCGCAAGACCCTCACCGAGGAGTCGAGCTTCGACACCGACGACCTGCCGGACGAGATCGACCTCGCCTCGAGCGAGTACACGCAGTCCATGATCTTCCGCCTGCGCGACCGCGAGAAGTTCCTCATCGCCAAGATCGACAAGGCGCTGGCGCGCATCGAGAACGGGACGTTCGGCATCTGCGAGCGCTGCGAGGAGGAGATCTCCCTGAAGCGGCTCGAGGCCCGGCCGGTGACGACGCTCTGCATCCGCTGCAAGGAAGAGCAGGAGCAGAAGGAGCGGTCGTTCGGGTAGCCGCGCGGCGGGTCAGTCCTCCACCCGGAGGAGCTGCGAGCCGACGAGGAGCTGATCGCCCGGGCCGAGCTCGGCCGGGCCGGTGATCTTCACGAAGGTCCCGTTGGAGCTGCCCGCGTCGAGCAGGGTGACGTCCGCGTCCCGCACCTCGATGCGGGCGTGGCGCGACGAGACGTAGCGGTCGGAGGGGAAGGTGATGGCCCCCGCCTCCCGGCCGACCAGGTTCTCCCCGGGACGCAGCGGGAAGACCTCGCCCAGCCCGCCGCCGTCGAGGATCTGGGTGAGGCGGAAGCGGCAGCCGGGATCCGGCGATCCCCAGGGGCGGACCGCCGCCGGGTCGGACGCGACCGGGCGCGGGAGCGGCTCGAGCCGCAGGACCTGCCGACCGAGGCGGATCTCCTCGCCCACCGAGAGCCGGTGGGGACCCCTGAGCCGGAGGAAGGTGCCGTTCGCGCTTCCCAGGTCCTCCACCGTGAGCGCGCCGGCGCGCAGCGAGAAGCGGGCGTGGCGGGGCGAGACCGCCGGGTCGTCGGCGAGCCGGATCGCTCCCTCGGTGCGGCCGCAGAGCGTCTCCTCCCGCTCCAGCGTGAAGACCGCTCCCGGCCCGCCGTCCGGCCGCAGGGCGGCGACGCGGGGGCCGGTCCCCGGCCGGGCCGGCGGGGGCGCGGCGGGGCGGGGGCGGGCCGGGGCGGTGGGCTCGCCGCGGGGCGGGGCCGCCGCGGGTCCGGGGAGAGGCGTGCGCTGCGGAGGGGGAGGGGTGGGCGGAGCGGCGATCTGCGGGGCGCCCGCCGGCGCTCCGCAGTGGCCGCAGAAGCGGAAGCCCGCCTCCAGCTTGGCGCCGCAGGAGGCGCACAGGACCGGGCCGGACGCCGCCGCGCCCCGGAGCGACTGGCCGCAGTCGAGGCAGAAGGCGAAGGTGGGGTCGTTGTCGCGTCCGCACCGGGGACACCTCGCCGGCTTCGCCATGCCCGCACATCGAAACACGCGAGGGCGGCCCGGTCAACGCGGGGCCGGCGGTGTATCATCGCCGCGCGATGCGAGAGTGCCGCGAGTGCCGGAAGGCCATCCCCGAGACGGCACGCTTCTGCACCCACTGCGGCGCCGCGGCCGCGCCCGAAGCGGCGCCCGGCGACCCGTGGATCGGGCGGACCGTGAACGAGAAGTTCCGGGTCGAGGCGCTGATCGGCCAGGGCGGGATGGGGCGGGTCTACCGCGCGCGCCACCTCGCCCTCGACCGTACCGTGGTCCTGAAGATGCTGCACCGCGCCTTCTCCGGGGACCCGCAGGTGGCCCAGCGCTTCCAGCGAGAGGCTCGCGCCGCCTCGCGGCTCGACCATCCGAACTCCATCGCCGTGCTCGACTTCGGCGCGGCCGAGGACGGGACGCTCTTCATGGCGATGGAGCACCTCGGCGGCCGGGACCTGGCCCGCCTGGTGGCCGAGGAGTTTCCCCTGCCGGAGGCCCGCCTCGTCCGGATCGGCGCGCAGATCCTCTCCGCGCTGGACGAGGCCCACGCCAGGGGAGTGATCCACCGCGACCTGAAGCCGGAGAACGTCATGGTGGAGACGCGCCGCGACGAGCCCGACTTCGTGAAGGTGCTCGACTTCGGGATCGCCAAGATCAGCGCGCCGGGGCAGGGCGAGCCGCGCCTCACCCAGGCAGGCCTCGTGGCAGGGACGCCCGAGTACATGAGCCCGGAGCAGGCGCGCGGCGCGGAGATCGACGCCCGCACCGACCTCTACTCGATGGGCGTGGTGCTCTACCAGCTGGCGACCGGCGACCTGCCGTTCCAGTCCGAGACGCCGGTGGGGTTCCTCACCAAGCACCTGGCCGAGGTGCCGGTGCGCGCCCGGGAGAGGCGGCCGGAGATCTCCGAGGCGCTCGACGCGGTCATCGCCCGCGCGCTCGAGAAGGATCCGGCCGCCCGGTTCCAGTCGGCCGGGGAGATGCGCGACGCCCTCCTCGCCTGCGCCGGAGCGCGGCCCGCCGCGCGGCCGCGCCCCTCCACCCTCGAGACCCCCCACGCGGCCGCCGAGAGCCGCCGGCGGCGGCGGCCGTACTTCTGGCTCTTCGCCGGCGCCATGGGCCTGGCGCTGGCGGGGGGCGGGACGATCGTCCTCGTGGTGCAGCGCTCGGCGAGGGAGCGCGCCGCCGCGCCGCCGGCGGAGCGCGCGCCCTCCGCTCCTGCCCCGACGCCGGAGACGCCTGCGGAGCCGGCCGGAAGCCCGGCCGCGGTCCCGGTTCGCCCTCCCGACCGGGCCCTGGCCCTCGCGCTCTTCGAGAAGGCCGAGGCCCGGCGCGCCGCCCAGGACGTCGAGGGGGCCATCCCGCTCTACCTCGCCGCCGAGCAGGCCGATCCCGGCCTGGCCGAGGTCCACAAGAAGCTGGGCCTCTGTTACCAGATGAGCGGAGACCGGCGGCGCGCCGCCGAGCGCTACCGGCGCTACCTCGCCACCGGCCCGGAGGACGCCGAGCGGGTGCGAGCGGTCCTCGCCACGCTGGAGTAGCCGGGAGGCCCGCGGCCCGGCGCCAATCGACCGGCGTCGTCCTCAGCGACCCAGCTTCTCCTCCACCGAGCGCATCTTCCCCTCGATGGTGTGCTCCTTGTCGCGCCGGTCGTCGATCTTGACGAAGGTGGACACCCGCACCGCGCCCTGCGTGAACGGGTGCTCGTGCATCTCCCGGATGACCGCCAGGATCCGGTCCAGGTCCCCCTCGATGATCGTCCCCATGGCGGTGAGCTGGTTCCTGAGGCCGCTGGCGCGAAGGATCCTCTCGACTCCCGCCACGTACCTCGACACGCTCGGCGTGCCGGTGCCGAGCGGCGTGATGCTGAGGAAGACGACGGCCATGGGACCTCCGGAGCTAGGCGACCGCCACGCGCAGGACCTCGCGGCCCATCCGCACCACGTCGCCCTCGCGAAGCTCGCGCTCCCCGTGAGCCGGGATCCGGACGAAGGTCCCGTTCGCCGAGCCCAGGTCGCGCAGCCGCACCGCGCCGGACGCGTCCACCAGGAGCTCGGCGTGGGCCTGGGAGAGGAGCGGATCGTCGTCGAGGTTGATGGCGCAGCCGGCCCGCCCGATGGTCACCGAGGGGCCGCCCCGCACGAAGACGCGCCCGGCCACACCGCCCTCGAGCCACTCCTCGACCACCACCGCCGCTCCGGGCGGACGGGGGGCGCCCAGCCGCCGGGTCCCGTCGGGGGCGGGAGGCGGCGGGTCCGGCAGGGGGCCGGCCAGGCGGAGCAGCCGGTCTCCCACCGCGAACGCGTCGCCCGGCCGGAGCGGCACGGTGAGCCCGCGCAGGCGCAGGTAGATCCCGCCCGGCGCGCCCTCGTCGCGCACGTGGAGGCCGCCGTCCCGGTAGGTGAAGGTGGCATGGTGCCCGGCGAGGCAGGGGTCGGAGGGGAACAGCACGGTCCCCCGGGTGCGGCCCGCCTCCACCGAGGCGGCGTTCAGCCGGAAGACGGCGCCCTCGCCCCCCTCGCCGCGCTCGAGGACGAGCCGGGCGTGTCCCGGCTCGAGGTCCGCGAGGCCGCGGCCGGCTCCGGTCCCGGGCGCCGGCGCGAAGACCTGCGTCCCGCGCCCGCCGAGCGCCTGGCCGCACCGAGCGCAGAACTGGCCTCCCCCGGCCTCGTCGCCGCAGCGGGGGCAGCGGATGACGACCGGGATGGGCGTGTGCGCCGGCGCCTCGGGGGACGGGACCTTCGCGGCGGGGACGTAGCGGGTGGCCGGCGCTCCGCCCTTCGGGAAGGCGCGCACCGCCGGGGCGCCCGGCTCCGGAGGGACGGCGGGCGCCGGGGTGGTGGCGGGGCGCCCCGGGACCGGGGAGGGCGTCGCCGCGGGCGGCGCGGCCTCCAGCGGCGCTCCGCAGGAGGCGCACTTCTTCGCGCCCGGGTCGTTGTAGGCGTCGCACTGGCGGCAGACGACGCCGAGGATCCCGGTGAGCCTGCCCAGCTCCGCCGGCGCGCCGCAGGCGGGGCACGTACCCATCGTGAGATCGACCTTGGCGCCGCAGCTCTTGCAGTTGAACAAAGCGACTTCCCGCCTCCGTTCTTCTTACCCCGCGACGCGCGCCCGCCTCAACCCGGGGCGCCACCTCCGGCCGCTCCTGGCGGCGGACGACGCGGCGCGTTACGAAACCTGGCAAGCTTGCCGCGCCGAGAACGGAACCGCTAGGCTTTCCTTTCGACTTGCTCAGACTGAACGACATCCTGGACCGGGTCGCCGGGTACCACCCGGACCCCGATCTCGACCTCATCAAGAAGGCCTACGTCTACTCGGCCAAGGTCCACCAGGGACAGATCCGGAAGACGGGGGAACCCTACCTCGTCCATCCGCTGGAGGTGGCCGGGCTGCTCGCCGAGCTGAAGCTCGACGAGGCCTCCATCGTGACCGGCCTTCTGCACGACACCATCGAGGACACGCTCGCCACCCGGGAGGAGGTCTCGGGCCTCTTCGGCGAGGAGATCGCGGACCTGGTGGACGGCGTCACCAAGCTCTCGCAGTTCAGCGCGGCGAACACCCAGGAGGAGAAGCAGGCCGAGAACTTCCGCAAGATGGTGGTGGCCATGGCGAAGGACATCCGGGTCCTGCTCGTCAAGCTGGCCGACCGCACCCACAACATGCGGACGCTCGACGCCATGAAGCCGGAGGCGCAGGAGCGCATCGCCCGGGAGACGCTCGACATCTACGCGCCGCTGGCGAACCGCCTCGGGATCCAGTGGATCAAGAGCGAGCTGGAGGACCTCTCCTTCAAGTACCTCCGGCCGCAGGAGTACGCCGAGCTCCAGGAGAAGATCGCCACCCGCGCCAGGGAGAAGGAGAGGTTCATCGCCGAGGTGGTGGTCATCATCGAGAAGAAGCTCCTCGAGGCGGGCTTCCAGGCCCAGGTGACCGGCCGCGTGAAGCACATCTACTCCATCTACCGGAAGATGCGGCAGCTCGACGTCGGCATCGAGGAGATCCACGACGTGATCGGGTTCCGCGTCATCGTGGAGACGGTGGCGCAGTGCTACGAGTCCCTCGGCATCGTGCACTCCCTCTGGAAGCCCATCCCGGGACGGTTCAAGGACTACATCGCCATCCCCAAGCCGAACCTGTACCAGTCGCTCCACACCACCGTGATCGGCCCCCGGGGCGAGCGGATCGAGGTGCAGATCCGGACCCAGCAGATGCACGAGATCGCGGAGGAGGGGGTGGCCGCGCACTGGGCCTACAAGGAGAAGGGGCGGGACGGGAAGGGGCAGGAGCCCGCCCAGAAGGACTCGCAGAAGTACGGCTGGCTGCGCCAGCTCCTGGAGTGGCAGCGCGACGTGGCCGACCCGCGCGAGTTCCTCGAGACCGTCAAGGTGGACCTCTTCTCCGACGAGGTCTTCGTCTTCACGCCCAAGGGGGACGTGAAGAGCCTGCCGCGGGGCGCGACCCCGGTGGACTTCGCCTACGCGGTCCACTCCGAGGTGGGCGCCCACACCGTGGGCGCCAAGGTGAACGGGAAGCTGGTCCCGCTCCGCTACACGCTGAGGAACGGCGACACCATCGAGATCCTCACCTCGCCCCACTCGCACCCGTCCAAGGACTGGCTCGCCTTCGTGAAGACGAGCCGGGCCCAGGCGCGCATCCGCCAGTACCTGCGCCAGGCGGAGCACCAGCGCTCCGTCGAGATCGGCAAGGAGATCGCCGAGAAGGAGCTGCGGCGGTTCGGGATGTCGCTGGCCAAGCTGCTCAAGGGGGGCGAGCTCGAGAAGGCGGCGAACGCGCTCGGCTACCGGATCGCCGACGACCTGCTCGGCGGGATCGGGTACGGGAAGGTGACGCCGCTCCAGCTCGTCCAGCAGGTGCTGCCGCCCGACAAGCTGGCCGCGGCGCATCCCGCCGAGCCCGCCCCGACCAGCCGAATCACCGAGCTGTTCCGCTCCCTGGGCCGCCGGCCCGCCGGCGGGGTGCGTATCCACGGGATCGAGGACGTGCTGGTCCGCTACGGGAAGTGCTGCAACCCGCTGCCGGGCGACCCCATCGTCGGGTTCATCACCCGCGGCCGCGGCGTCACCGTGCACGTCAACTCCTGCGAGAAGGCGCTCGGGATCGACCCGGAGCGGCGCGTGGACGTGGCCTGGGACGTGAAGGGCGACTTCCGCCGGCCGGTCTCGCTGCGGGTGGTGACCATCGACCGGCCGGGCCTGCTGGCCAAGATCAGCCAGGCCTTCAGCGAGGCGGGCATCAACATCTCCCAGGCCACCGTGCGGACCGCCGACGACCGGGCCATCAACGAGTTCGAGGTGACCGTGGGCGACCTGAAGGAGCTCACCCAGATCATGCGCTCGCTCCAGAAGATCGAAGGCGTCCACTCGGTGCAGCGCGTGCAGGAGGGCCGCGTCTCGTGAGAAAGCCCATCTCCACCCCCGAGGCCCCGCAGGCCATCGGTCCCTACAGCCAGGGCGTGATCGCCTCGGGCTCGCGCCTGCTCTTCCTCTCCGGCCAGATCGCGCTCGACCCCGCCACCGGGCAGATGGTGGCGGGCGGCATCGAGGAGCAGACCCGCCGCGTGATGGACAACCTCCGCGCCGTGCTCGCCGCCGCGGGCGCGGACCTCGACCGCGTCGTGAAGACCACCATCTTCCTCGCCGACCTGGGCGACTTCGCGAAGGTGAACGAGGTCTACGGGGGGTACTTCTCGGCGGCCCCGCCCGCGCGGGCCACGGTCCAGGTCGCCGCGCTCCCCAGGGGAGCGCGGGTGGAGATCGACGCGGTCGCGGTGCTGGAGTAGCGCCGGGCGCGGGACGAGGCGAAGGCGCGCAGGCGTTCCGCCTCGCGGAACGCCTGCGCATCACGGCTCGAAGTACTCGTACTCGCCCCCGGCGTAGTTCCGGAAGACCCAGCGCTTGCCCTCGTGGGAGACCACGTAGTCCGGGCTCACCGGGATCTTCCCGCCGCCGCTCGGCGCGTCGACCACGAAGTGCGGCACCGCCAGGCCCGAGGTGTGCCCGCGCAGGTGCTCGACGATGCGGATGCCCGTCTCGACGGGCGTCCGGAAGTGGCTGATGCCCCGGGCCAGATCGCACTGGTAGATGTAGTAGGGGCGGATCCGCATGAGGAGCAGCTGGTGGT
>DATIUR010000100.1:0-4638 GCA_035466675.1 Anaeromyxobacteraceae bacterium
CCAGCCGGCGAAGGTGGCCCCGGCGGCGGGGCTGGCGGTGAGCGTCACCACCGTGCCGGCGTCGAAGCTGGCCGAGCAGGTGCTGCCGCAGTCGATGCCCGACGGAGAGGACGAGACCGTCCCGCCCGCCGTCCGGCTGACGCCGAGGGCATGGGTGATGCGCGTGAACGTGGCCGTCACCGACAGCGCCGCGTCCATGGTGACGGTGCAGGTCGCGCTCGCCCCCGCGCACGCCCCGCTCCACCCCGTGAAGTCCGACGTGGCGTCCGGCGTGGCCGTCAGCGTCACCACCGTGGCGGCGTCGAAGGTGGTGGAGCAGGTCGCGCCGCAGTCGATCCCCGCCGGCGACGACGTGACCGCGCCGCCGCCCGTCCCGGTGCGCGAGACGGTCAGGCCGTGGGTGATCCGGGTGAAGGTCGCGGTGACCGAGCGCGCCGCGTCCATCGTCACCGTGCAGGGATCCGTCCCCGAGCAGTCGCCGGACCAACCGTCGAAGGTCGACGTGGCGTCGGGCGACGCCGTGAGCGTGATCGACGTGTCCCGCGGGACGGAGAAGGAGCACGTGTCGCCGCAGTCGATGGCTGCCGGGCTCGAGACCACCGTGCCGGCGCCGGACCCCTGCTTGGCGACCGCGAGCGGATAGTGGGACGGAAGGGGCGTGGCGAAGACCTCGGTGCTCTCGGCGCTCTCGCCCGCCTCGTTCACCGCGGTCACGACGTAGAAGTAGGTCACCCCGTTCTCGAGGCCTTCGTGGTTCAGGATGAGCTCCTGGCTCGGCAGCGGCGTCCCGTTCGACCGGGAGACCCCGCTCGCGTTCGACCAGTACACGACGTAGGAATCGGCGCCGGACGCGGGGTCCCAGCGAAGCGTCACCATCCCGTCGCCGGGGCTCGCCTCGACGTGGAGGGGCGCGGCCGGCGGCCCCGGAGGGGGCCGCTCGGAACCCCCGCATCCCGCGAGGATCGCAAGCACGAGTGTCAGGGTGAGGCGCGTCCGGACCATGGTCGTCTCCGCGTGGCAAGGCCACAAGCTCGCCGGCATCTTCGCAACGCGCCCGCCACGCCGCGAGTCCCGGCGCCGTGGCACGTCGTCGCGCCGCGGGCCTCCATGACCCCGGGTCTGCGCCACCCGTGGGAGACCGCCGCGCCGCTCGCGCCCTACCTGGCCGCGACCTGCTCGACGTCGCCGTCGGCGTAGGTCCAGGACTTGGCGGCCGCCTTCCCGTACTTGGGGAACGAGACCCTCCAGCCGGCCTTCACCGCGGCGGTACCGGGCTTCGGATTGCAGTTGCCGAACTCGTCGGACACCTTCGGCTTCTTGTCCTTCACCGCCTCGACCACGCGGAACAGGGCGGGGCACGCCTTGTTCGTGCCGGCGAGGCGCAGCAGCACCAGGCGGGTGGGCTTGCCGTGGACCGCCGCGACCTCGATGGCCCCGTGACGCTCGTCCACGAGCTCGCGATCGCCGATCCTGGCGGAGTACTTCGCGGTCTGGCCGCCGCCGTGGCGGAGGATCTCGAGCCTGCCGCCCGCGGTGCCGAGCTGCTTCACGACCTTCGGGCCCGACGGCTCCGCGGCCCGGGCCGGCTCCTCCGACCGCGCCTCCGGCTTCCTCGCCTCGGTCCGGCTCGCCGCCGTCCGCGCGGGCGCCTTCTTCTCCTCGCCCTTGCACGCGGCGAGCACCATCGACACTCCCAGGACGATCGCGGCCGTCGACCAAGCGGTGCGCTTCACGGGAATCCCTCCTTGCGCCGTGCGAGGGGCCGTCCGGCCCCCGGATCCGACCTCCAGGCTACCCTCGGGGCGGGAGCGCCGACACCTGCCTCCGGGTCAAGGGGGCAGGTGGGAGAGGCGGGGCCGACGTGGGTGCTCCACGGCTCAGCGTCCGTCCGGGCCGGGAGCGGCCGCGACGCGCTCGCCGGCGAGAACTCGCCTCACCGCGGCGAGGCTCTCCTCCGGCTTCTCGCCGAACATGGTGTGGCCCGCGCCCCCGATGACCACCAGCTCGGCGTCCCGGAAGTGGCGCAGGTTCCGGCGCTGCACCTCCGGTCCGGTGATGGTGTTGCAGCTCCCGGAGAGGAAGAGCACCTTGCCGGAGAACCGCTCCACCCCGCGCACGAAGTCCACCCGCGGCGATGGGCCGTCGAGGCCGGCCGGACCGAGGAGCGCCGGCGCCACGCGGGACCCGAAGCGCCAGCCCTCCATGCGCGCGTTGCGGAGGTCGCGTCCGCAGAAGTAGCCGGCGATGGGATGGCCCTCGAAGGGGGACGAGGCGAGGGTGCCGACCAGGTAGTCCGCGCGCGCGTCCGCGTCGGGGCCCTCCACGCGCAGCGACTCGAGCCAGGTCCTGGCCAGGAGCCAGGCCACCTCGGCGGTGACGGGCGGGCGCATGTTCCCCGTCGCCTCGAGGAAGCGGTGGGCGTCCTCGGCGGTGAGCATGCCGGGCTCGGCCACGACCAGGCGGGAGACCTTCTCCGGGTGACGGCCGACGTAGCCCGAGGCGAGCATGGCGCCCCAGGAGTGGCCGACCAGGGCCACCGGCCGGCCCCCGCCGAACCGGTCGACGACGCCGTCCAGCTCGGCGTAGAGGCCCTCCAGCGTGAGCCGGTCGTCGGGGACGCGCTCGGAGAGGCCGCTGCCGCGCTGATCGTAGAAGACCACGTGGTGGCGGTCGGAGAGCGCCTGGAGCGGCAGCAGGTAGCGGAAGTCGTTGCCCGGCCCGCCGTGGACCACGACCACGGTGGGGGCGGCCGGATCGCCGAAGGTCCGGACGTGCAGCCGGACGCCGTCCACCACGGCGGACGGGAGCGAGGGGTCGTCGGCCACGGTGCGGGGCACGGTTCGCTCGCCCGCGGTGGCGAGCCAGCCGACCCCGAAGGCCAGGGCGGCCAGGGCGGCGAAGGCGGCGGCGATGCGGAGGGTCCAGCGGACGGCGGTTCTCATGGGGGCTTCTCCTTTCGGTCCTGCGTGCCCGGTGCTCTCTCTGCTGGCGCGAATGGTGCCCTCGCGACGGCCGCCCCGCTTGACCGCGCGCGCCAACCGTCGTGCCGGGCGCGCCTGGGGCGCGGGCGCCGCGGCGTGCTACCTTCCGGGGCGTGGGGGCCCGGGTCCTTCCCGTCGCCAGCCGTGCCCTGGTCGAGTCGTGCCGCAGGCTCGGGCTCGACGCCGACGCCCTCCTGCGCCGGGCCGGGGTGGGTCCGGCCGGGCTCGCCGACCCCGACGCGCGGATCGAGGCCGAGCAGGCCGACGCCCTCTGGCGCGAGGCGTACGCGGCGGCGGGCGACCCGTGCCTGGCGCTCCACGCCGCCGAGGCCACGCCCTTCGGCGCCTTCCCCGCGCTCGACTACCTGGCCGCCTCGAGCGCCACGCTGGGGGAGGGGCTGTCGCGGGTCGCCGCGTACTTTCCCCTGGTGGACCCGCGCGGACGGATCGACGTCCGGCCCGGCCCCGGCGCGGTGGCGCTGGTCTTCCGCGCGGCCGGGGGGCGGGCGCTTCCGCCGCCGGCGCAGGAGTACACGCTGGCCGTCCTGTGCGGGCGCGGCCGGCAGGCGGCGTCGGCGCCCTGGCGCCCGGCGGAGGTGCGGTTCGCCTTCCCCCGCCCGGCGGGGGCGGCCGAGCACGCGCGCGTCTTCGAGGTGGAGCCCGTCTTCGAGGCGAAAGAGGCGGCGCTGGTGCTCCCGCGCGCGGCCTGGGAGTCGCCCACCCGCGCCCCCGACCCCGGCCTTTCCTCCCTCCTCGACGGGCACGCGCGCCGCCTGGCCGACGCCGCCGCGGCCGAGGGCCTGCCGGAGCGGGTGCGGGCCGCCGTCGAGGCCGACCTGCCGGGGCGCGAGCCCTCGCTCGCGGCGGTGGCGCGCCGGCTCGGCCAGAGCCGCCGCTCGCTGCAGAGGCGGCTGGAGGCGTCCGGGACCTCGTTCGCGAAGCTGGTGAGCGCCGTGCGCCGCGAGCGGGCCGAGGCCCTGCTCGGGTCTCGCGGCGTCTCGGTGGCGGAGGTGAGCTTCCTCCTCGGCTTCTCCGAGCAGAGCGCCTTCACCCGCGCCTTCCGGCGCTGGACCGGGCGCTCGCCCAGCGAGCACCGGCGCGCCGCGGACACCTCGCGCGGAACGTGATTCGCTCCCTGAAGAGGACACGAGGCCGTCATCGGACCTGGACTGCGCGTTCGAGAGCCCACGCGCCGACTGGGCGGGCCTAGACTGGGGGTTGCAGATTCTGTGAGCGGAATGGGTTACCATGGAGCCGCTCATCGGACCTGGACACCCGGGTTGGAGATCCTGCACGCCTCTCCTGGCGTGTGGCGCACCGAAAGGACGAGGGCCATGAACAAGACCTGCACCAAGGTGACGCTCGCTTTCGCGGTCGCGCTCTCCGCGGCGAGCGCGAGCGCCGTCGACATCTCGTTCCGCGTCTTCAGCAACTCGGCCGCGATCGGACCGCCGGCCGTGGCGTTCGCCTCCAAGCTCACCTCGGTGTCCGAGACCGCCCTCGGCTACGACAACCAGGTCCGGTTCGTGAGGCTGGCGGGCATTCCCGCCATCCCCTCCCAGTTCGGCGGCAGCATCATGGCGGCGGTGGCGGCCGGTGGGCCGCTCGCCTACTCCCTCGGGGCGCCGGGCGGTGGCTTCGACGCCGCCTACAACTC